>JANMFT010000184.1:0-2248 GCA_031374255.1 Limoniibacter sp.
CTACTCGCCTTTCAGCGACCGCCTTCCATCAAACCATCTTCGTCGACAAATGTGTCCGGCTGGGCGGCATCATTGATGTCAGAGCCGTAAATGGCTTCAGCAGATGTCAAATCTTCGCCCTTGGCCTGACGGGCGGCTTCATCGGCAGTACGCGCCACATTGATAGAGATTGAAGCGGAAACATCAGGGTGCAACGCCAATGGCACAACGGTCACGCCGATGGTTTTGATGGCGGCATCCAAGTCAACCTGGCCGCGCGAAACGTCATAGCCGGCAGCTGTGATAATATCAGCCACATCGCGCGCGGAAACTGAACCGTAAAGCTGGCCGGTTTCACCGGCAGAACGCACTACAACAAAGCTTTTGCCGTCGATTTTCGCGGCCAAGGCTGTTGCAGTTGCTTTGCGGTCATCATTGCGGGCAACGAGATCAGCTTTTTGGGTTTCAAACTTTTTCTTATTGGCGTCTGATGCACGCAAAGCCTTGCCGGATGGCAAAAGGTAATTGCGGGCAAAGCCGTCTTTCACGGTGACGATTTCGCCCATATGGCCAAGTTTGGCAACGCGCTCGAGAAGAATGATCTGCATTTGGTTTATCCTTTGGTTGATCTAAGTTGAAGGGGTGACCTTTGAAACGGGCGCGGTTCGCCGCGTGTCAAAAAGGCCAAGAAAAACAAACACTGCCAATACCGGCAGGAAGAAAAACGCGGAAACGTAAGCCAGTATCAACACCGCCGTCCGCCATTGTTTGCCGCGTGAACGTTCATGCAAAACTGCAAAGCCTGCCATCGTAAAGCACGCAGCCAAGACACCGCAAAACACAAGCGCGATTAGGCCAATCGGGCCAGAGATAAAGCTCGAGGCCAGAGCAATTGCAAACGCGGGAAGCGCCATTTTCGGCATCCGAAGTGACAACGGCCAATTGTCTTTGGGCCGCGCTAATTTGCCGGACTGCCGCACCAGTTGAAGCGCCATCCACAGATTTGCGGTCAGAACGAACGTCAACATGGCAGGCTGTATCACAGGCACGGCGTAAAAAATGAAACTGGCTAGTGACGGCGCAAACTCAGCGCTCGGCACAAATTCAGGGTTTACGGCTTTAAATTGCTGTTCAAAGGCTTTCGCAAAATCCGTGGCAAACGCCATATCGTAGCCGCCGTAAAGGCCAATGCCAACAAATGCTGCCGCAATAAGCAAGCCGCAGAAAAACAACGTATCGCCGAGCGGAAACCACACGATATGATTTGCCTCGCCGCCAAGCTCTTCCGCAGGCCGCGCTAGAGCAATCAAAAACACAGCAAGCGCAGACGGCAACATTGAAATTGCTGCCACAATCAATGCGGCGGGCGTTGAAACGATAAAGCTTACAAACATTGTGCAGGCGAGAGCGCCGACAAGTGTAGCCGTTGCGCCAAAACTCAGGCCTGCCAGCATCACCGGCAGCGGCGAGATGAAAAACAAGAGAACTGCGATTGATGATTGCGTTAAAATACTGCCCGTCAGCACAGCCGAAGCTGCACCGGATAAAGCGCCGACGAGGGCGGAGGAGGGCGTTAGTTTCAACATGCGTCTCGCTGTCCTGCCGCTTGGCAGTTAGAGGCTGGCGGGAATGCCGTTGCCCCAACTCGGGTTTGCTTTCTCATAAGCAGCCGACCTGCTTTTGGGTTTTCGGTGTTCCGCTCGACTTACCAGTTAGTCACCCTCGCCTGTTGTGCGGGGGCCTAGGCTTCTCCCTTCGTTATCGTCCGACTTGATCGGACGACCCATTCCGCGACGTTTAAGGTTACGGCATGGGTTGCCCGATCAAGTCGGGCAATGACGAAAGTAGTAGGCGTGTTGTATAAAGGCGGCCTTAGCCGCCCTCAGTCACTTAATCACATACGGGATCAAACCCAAAAACCGTGCGCGCTTAATGGCGTTTGCCAATTCGCGCTGTTTCTTCTGGCTTACTGCCGTAATACGTGATGGAACGATTTTGCCGCGTTCAGAAATGTAGCGCGACAACAAACGCACGTCTTTATAATCCAGTGCCGGTGCGTCGGCACCTGAGAACGGGCAGGTTTTGCGGCGGCGCGAAAACGGACGGCGCGTCGGGATCTGGTTGATATCGATTTCATTGCTCATGTTCTTTTTCCTTCAGCCAGATAATCAGAAACGGCGCGGGCCGCGCGGTGCACCACGGTCGCCGCCACGGCCGCCGGGGCGGTCAAAGCTCTCACGGTCACGTTCGCGGTCATCGCGTTTTTGCA
>JANMFT010000186.1:0-3109 GCA_031374255.1 Limoniibacter sp.
CCATGCAAAAAAGCCGATATATTGCGAAAACAGCCCAAGGAAAACCACGTGAAACCAAGGCGTAAAAGTGATCGGAGCTTTGCCAACATCGAAAGTGAGATAGGTTGCAACAAAAGATACTGGCGCTGTGATCACCAAAGCACAAGAAATTGTCTCCCAAGCGGGCATGACTTTGGCCAAACGCCCGAAAATTACATAGCCAAAGCTGGCAGAAAGCGCCGCGGCCAGCAGCCAGAGATCACCGGTTTCAATATGCATTGCGCTGTCACCAAGTGAGAATGCTATCACCAGGGCCGCACCGATAATGGCGCAGACCCAAAATAGTTTTGGCGGGCGTTCACCTGCAAATACCGTCGCAAAAACCGCAGTCATTAGCGGCAAAACGCCAAGCACCACACCACCATGGGAGGACGGCACGGTTTTAAGCGCAATTGCCATGAGCAATGGAAAACCAAATACGGTGGCTATACCGCCTGCTAAAATGGCTGCCCAATGCGCTTTTGGAAATTTGCGGCCAAGAGCCAACAGGAGGCAAATCGCCGCAATTTGGGCAATCGCGCCGCGCGCAAAAGTGATGAAAGCAGGCGTGAAATCATTAAGGGCGAGTTTGGTTACCGGCAAGGTAGAGCCAAAAATGATAATGCCGATAAGGCCGAGGCCATAGCCAACAGCCATGGAGTTTTGTTTAGTGGTTTGGATTGGCATAGCGGAAACCGAGCGGAAGTTAAGTATTGGCTTAAACGCTTTGTATTTCAGTCGTCTTGCTATTCTTGCCACCCCTACAACTTTTTCTGCGCCAAACCTGTTTTGAAATATGGTAGTGATCATCCATGTCGATTTGGGCCCGCTTTGCAGAACTGCTATCATCCACAGCTTCCAACGCTTTTTCCAGCGTGGTTGAAGCAGTGCGTACGGCGTTTGAGGGTGACCCTGTTACGCGGCGCCGGGTGGCGTTTTCGATCGCGATGATTGCGCTGTCAGCAAAAATGGCCAAAGCCGATGGCGTCGTGACACAGCCTGAAATTGTGGCTTTTTACCAAATTTTTGATGTGCCTGAAAACGATAGGGCGAATGTCGCTCGGCTTTATACTTTGGCGCAGCAGGATGTAGCGGGCTATCAAGCCTATGCAGCTCAAATGGCAAAACTCTGCGGAGGTTCGGAGCAGGATTGCCCCGTGCTCGAAGATATTCTCGACGGGCTGTTTCACATCGCCAAGGCCGATGGAATGGTGCATGAACAAGAGCTTGGATTTCTCGAAGATGTATCTTCAATTTTCGGGATCAGCGGCAGCCACTACAATTCGATTTTGGCGCGGCATGTGGAGACCGGCAAACGTGATCCCTATGCGGTTTTGGGCATCAACCGTGACATGCCATTTGCAGAAGCGCGTAGAGCGTGGCTGAAACTGGTGCGGGAAAACCATCCGGATTTGATGATATCGCGCGGCCTGCCGGAAGAGTTTATCGCTATTGCCAATGCGCGGCTGGCTGCGATTAACGCGGCGTATGAACATATTGAGCGCGAGAAAAAAGCCGCATGAGTAAATTGCAATGAGCGCTTTACTAGTGCCGGATCATGCGGGGGCAAAAGTGCGGCCATCGCCCAATTTCGGGCCACGCAACAATAATATTAAGCCTGACGCGATTATTTTGCACTACACCGGCATGGCGTCCGGCGCATTGGCTGAGGCGCGGCTTTGCGATGGTTCAACGGAAGTTTCCGCGCATTATTTGGTTCATGAAAACGGGCGGATTGTGCAAATGGTGCCGGAAGCGGCGCGGGCATGGCATGCGGGCGCGAGCTTTTGGGCGGGCGCAGCGGATATGAACTCGCATTCTATTGGCATTGAAATTGCCAATGCTGGCCACCCGAACGCCGACCCGTCACAGCCCGCATCCGCATTTGACCATGAACAAATCCACGCCGTGATTGCGCTTTGCCGGGACATAACTCAGCGTTGGAATATTAGGCCGGAACGCGTGCTGGCGCATTCAGACGTATCGATTGGCCGTAAAATTGACCCCGGTGAAATGTTCCCTTGGGCAGAGTTACACGTGGCCGGGGTCGGGCATTATGTGGTGCCATCGCCTATCAGAGGCGGACGGTTTTTTGCACGTGGTGATAGCGGGCAACCTGTAGAAGCACTGCAATCCATGCTGGCGCTTTACGGCTATAAAATTCCGATCAGTGGTGAATTTGATTTGGAAACCGAAAAAACCGTCAACGCCTTTCAGCGTCATTTCAGGCCGGAGCGGATTGACGGCGTGGCAGATGCCTCCACAATAGAGACACTGCATCATTTGCTGAAAACTATTCCTCAAAATCAGGTCCTTGTATGAGTTTCCGCCTCGCCACGTTCAATGTTGAAAATTTGCTGTCGCGTTTTGATTTTGACGGCTGGAAGAATGAGCTTCAACGCGACCGGTCAATATCACTGTTTCAAATCAACGATCAGGTGCAATACCAGCTGATGGAAACCGCGCGCATGATTGCGACCGCTGATGATGTGCGCCAGCAAACCGCGCTGGCGATTGCCGATACTGAAGCTGATATTTTGTGCTGCCAAGAGGTTGAGGGCGAAGCGGCGCTTAATGCGTTTGAGGCCGGTTATCTTTACCGCATGATCGGGTTTGGTTACCCGTTTAAACATATGTCGACCGGCAATGATACACGCGGCATCAATGTCGGCGCGATGTTCCGCTCGCAAACTTCAGATGGTGAGGCGATTGAACTGGTCAAAGTTATCAGTCATGCGGCTCTAACTTACAGCGATTTAGATCTATTTACGGATGATCTAGCCCGCCGTGATATGAAGCCAACCGACCGTATTTTCAAGCGGGATTGTTTGGAATTGCATCTGACAATTGGCGGCAAGCCGCTGGCGCTATTTGTGGTGCATCTCAAATCGATGGGCGGCGGGCGAGACGGTATGAACGGCCGTGATTTCACCATGCCTGTCCGCATCGGCGAGACCAAAGCCATCCGCCAAATAGTCGCCAATGCGTTTGGCGGTGAGGGTGCGGCAAAGCTCGCTGATTTTGCAATTTGCGGTGATTTTAACGAGTTCAATCGCCTCACCGTCTGCAGTCTGTGAGCGGAACATCGCGC
>JANMFT010000195.1:0-5197 GCA_031374255.1 Limoniibacter sp.
GCCCGCAAAATCATTGGTGAGGTTGGTGCCCCAACCAAATGACATACGCACTTTGCCGACAAAATGTTTGTAGGTTTCAACAATTGAGTCCGTGTCGATGCCATCTGAAAAAATCAGCAGGCGCTCTTTCGGGTCGCGCCCATGCTCCCGCCACCATTTGATAATCGCCTCGCCGCCTTCAATTGGTGGCATGGAGTCCGGCCGGAAGCCTGTCCAATCCGCCACCCAATCCGGCGCGCTTTTAAGGAAGGCCGCAGTGCCATAGGCATCGGGCAATACAATGCGCAAATTGCCACCATAAAGCTGCGTCCAGTCTGACAAAACTTTGTAGGGGCTGGCGCGCAACTCATCGTCAGAATTGGCCAAAGCGGCATAAACCATCGGCAATTCGTGGGCGTTGGTACCTACGGCTTCAAGGTCGTTGTCCATCGCAAGCAGCACGTTGGATGTGCCGGTAAACACATGCGGAATGCCTTCCGCCAAGGCCTGAACGCACCAGCGCTGCCACAAAAATGAATGGCGGCGGCGCGTGCCAAAATCTGAAATGCGCAAATCCGGCAATTCTTTCAGGCGTTCAACTTTTTCCCACATTTTGGCTTTGGCGCGGGCGTAAAGCACATCCAATTGAAACGGCCCAAGATCACGCATGGCGTCACGTGATCTGAGTTCATTGATAATGGCAAGGGCCGGGATTTCCCACATTGTGGTTTCGCACCAGCGGCCATGGAAGTTGAGTTCAAACTGACCGTCGCGTGTTGAAAGCTCATATTCCGGCAGCTTGAAATTGGCGAACCAATCCAGAAACTCCGGTTCAAAAATCTGGCGGCGTCCGTAAAATGTGTTACCCGCAAGCCAAATGCGCTCTTTTTTAGCAAGCGTAATTGAGCGGGCATGGTCGAGCTGCTCGCGCAGCGCGCCGATATCGATTTCATCGGCAAGATGCACCGAGGTTTTGCGGTTGATCAACGAAAACGTTGCATCCACATCGGGGTGCATTTTCCAGATCATTTGCAGCATCAGAAGCTTATAGAAATCCGTGTCGATCAGGGAACGGATGATCGGGTCAAGTTTCCACGTATGGTCGTGAACGCGCTTGGCGATATCGAGAATGCGGGCCATTAGGCACCCCGCAATGTCACGCCGCCGGCGTGCATTTTTTCGAGCATCGCAGCCAGCGAGCCGCCAAGATCAATGGCACGGCAAGCGTCTAAATCAACCGTTACTTCCAGCCCGAGCTTGACAGCATCAAGCCCAGAATATGCAACACAATAATCGGTGGCAAGGCCACATAAGGTGACAGAGTTTATGCCGCGTTCGGCCAAGTATCCGCCAAGCCCAGTCGGAGTTTTATGGTCGTTTTCAAAAAACGCCGAATAGCTGTCGATGGCTTTGCGAAATCCTTTTCGAATCAGAAGTTCAGATTTTGTCCAATCCAACGCTTCATGAAAATCAGCGCCTTTGGTTCCCTGAATGCAGTGATCCGGCCAAAGCGTTTGGGGGCCGTAAGGCATCGAGATTGTTTCAAACGGGTTTTTACCGTGATGGCTGGATGCAAATGATGAATGGGCTGCCGGATGCCAATCTTGAGTTAAGATCACATGGTCATGGGCAGAAATCAGCTTGTTGATGCGCGGCACGATTTTATTGCCGCCGCTAACGGCCAAAGCGCCGCCGGGACAAAAGTCGTTTTGAACATCAATCACAATCAGGCCATTCATTAAAGCGCACTCAAAAAACAGACGGTTCCTTCAAGCATGAACATATGCCCGCTGCCAATACTTAACACTGCGAGCGAAGGTTTTTGACGGAGAAAAACACAGTGGCGCTGTTTACATTATCCCAAACATTATATGCCTAAGGTGCCTTCATGGGGCATAGTTTACGTAAGATTCTTGGGCATCGGTTGCTGCAATTAACAGTTGCGGCTTTTGTCGCCTCGTTTGGTTTCTGGGCCGGACATAAGGTTGATCTTGCGGTCGAGCGCCAGTCGATTGTTGAACAGCTTGACGTTGACGGCCATAAACTCTTGAGCCGCCTTGAGATGGTGGTTGATCAATCGCATAGCGAACTCAAAAAACTCGATAGACTAAAATTGGGATCTTGTGGTTTGAACGCACTGCGTGCAGCGCGAAAAACCATACTAAGCCGCGGCACAATCAAAGATATTGAAGTGCGTGACGGGAACGGAAATTTACGGTGTACATCGCTGATTTCCAACTCAGCCATTATCGAAACGCCCATATCAAACCGCGCTATCGAACTGCCAGACAGTCAAAACCAAATTTTTGTTGGTATCGCTGAAAACAAAGCTGATGGCTTGCTGCAAATTCGCAAGGTGACGGCCAATAATTTATCGTTGAATATTTATGTTGGCCTTGATTCCCTGCTCTACTCTTTTTTTGATGCAGAAATACGCGATGTGGCTTCGGTCGGTATATATTTCGACCAAACCAAAACCGTCGTCACTTACGGAGAAATTCAAAGTATCCGTAAGGCAGCAGGCGGATTTGACAGCGATCTAAAGTCTGGCCGTTTTCCCCTGAATGTCCGTCTGTCAGTGCCGGAAAAATCGATTCAGTATCTCATGGCTAGGCAGCAAAGCCTCACTGAATGGTTGATGGCGATTGCAGGATGTCTGTTAACGACTTTGGCCAGCTATGTTGCGGTTAGCACCTTTCTGCGCCCGCCAAACCCTGTGAAAGAATTGGCCCGTGCCATTGAACGCGATGAAATCGTGCCGTTTTATCAACCGATCATCAAACTGAAAGATGAAAGCATAAGCGGCTGCGAAATGCTGGTGCGCTGGCTGAAGCCAGACGGGACAATGGTGCGTCCAGATATGTTTATTCCGCTGGCAGAAAGTTCGGGTTTGGTTGTGGCCATGACGTTGCGCGTCATGAGGCGGGCTGTTCGCGAACTGGCCCCTGTCATGGCCACACAGAAAGACTTCAAGCTGGCTGTGAACATTTCACCCGATCATTTTAGTTCTCCCGGATTTTTGCAATCAATCCTGTCATTGCTTGAGGACGAAAATACTGATCCCGCCCATATCGTATTGGAACTGACAGAGCGCCAACAATTACAAGATATGGATGCCTTCAAAGCGATAGCCGATGCTGTGCAAAAAGCGGGCTTGCGCATTTCGATTGACGATGTCGGCACCGGGCATAACGGCCTGTCTACAATTCAAGAAGTGCCGGCAAACATTATCAAAATTGATAAGAAGTTTATTGATGCAATTGTGAGCAACGAATTGTCGACCGCGATTGTTTCATTGCTGGTTGGCCTCTCAAATCAGTTTGGCAGAACCACTGTTGCTGAAGGTATTGAAACCCGCGACCAGCTTGAAGCCTTGCGCGCGCAAGGTGTTGATGAGGGCCAAGGCTATCTGTTTTCGCCTGCGCTTAATGCACTGAAATTCGTAGCGTTTTATGCAAGTCATGCTGTAAACGAAGCAACCGGTAAGATTTTGCCTCAACAAAACTCAAAAATCGCCGCCTGAACGTGCCGCCTTTTTTCCACAACAACACCTTGTCATTATAAAATGTAATGTTATTACATTTTAGCGCTATCGTGTGAGGCGCTTGTTTCACCTTGAGATTAACCATGCCCGCAAAAACACAACACACCATCACAAAAAATGGGTTGCGACTGGTGTTGTCAGCGCTTTTTTCCAAACCAGACGAGGGTTTACTTCATGGCATTGCTACCGGTCACCGTTCTGTCGGGCTTCCTCGGTGCGGGGAAGACGACGCTGATGAACCACGTCCTCAACAATCGTGCGGGGCTGAAAGTTGCCGTCATTGTGAATGATATGGGTGAGGTCAATATTGATGCTGACCTCATACGTGAGGGCGGCGGCCTGTCACACACAGATGAGAAATTGGTTGAGCTGACCAATGGCTGCATTTGCTGCACCTTGCGCGATGATTTGTTGCTTGAAGTGCGCAAACTGTCAGAAAGTGGCAAATATGATTATTTGCTGATCGAAGGCACCGGCATTGCTGAACCGCTGCCAATTGCTGCAACTTTCACATTCCGCGATGAAGACGGGAATTCTCTTGGTGATGTTGCAAGGCTCGACACTATGGTAACCGTGGTTGATGCGGCGAATCTCATCAAAGACTATTCATCGCTGGAAACTCTGAAAGACCGCGGTGAAATTGCTGGCGACGGTGATACCCGCACATTGATTGATTTGATTGTAGAGCAAATTGAATTTGCAGATGTTGTAATCATAAATAAAATCTCTGAGGTGAACGCCGCAGAACTTGATATTGTAACCAAGATTGTGCGTGGGTTGAATGCTGACGCGAAAATTATCCGCACAAATTTTGCGACTGTAGATCCAAAAGAAATTCTGAACACCGGCCTGTTTGACCACTACAAGGCCGAGACCCACCCGCAATGGGCCAAAGAGCTTTACGGTTATAACAGCCATGTGCCGGAAACCGAGGAGTATGGCATTTCATCATTTGTGTATCGCGCCAAACGCCCGTTTGATCCAATGAAGTTTCTGGCGTTTCTCGACAGCACCGTTGAAGGCTTGGTGCGTGCCAAAGGCCATTTTTGGCTGGCCACACGCCCGAACTGGGTAGGTGAGATTTCGATTGCAGGCGCGCTCTGCCGTGTTGAAGGACTTGGCCGCTGGTGGGCCGCCATCCCGCAAGACCGTTGGCCCGACCATGATGAATGGCGCGCGCATATGCGCAAGCATTGGCATAAAATTTGGGGCGACCGTCGCCAGGAACTGGTGTTCATCGGCTCCGGCATGGACAAATATGCCATCACTGCTGCACTTGATGCCTGCCTAATCGGCGAAAGCCAGCCGCTCAAATTCTCAATGGAAAAATATGCCCATCTGCCTGACCCGTTTGCATCTTGGGATAAGCAGAAGGATGCTGCTTAGAGAAAACTTAGCTGTTTGAAATTGCCGCTTCCAGCTCGGCAATGTCGATTTTCTTCATTGTCATCATGGCTTCAAACGCACGTTTTGCAATTTTTGTGTCAGGATGCATATTGAGTTCCATCAATCGACGCGGCGTGATTTGCCATGAAAAACCCCAACGGTCTTTGCACCAACCGCACTGGCTTTCCTGCCCACCATTGCCGGTGATTGCATTCCAGTAACGGTCGGTTTCTTCCTGATTGTCGGTCATCACCATGAAGCTGACGGCCTCATTGGGTTTAAACATCG
>JANMFT010000300.1:0-2031 GCA_031374255.1 Limoniibacter sp.
AATGCCCGTCAGGCCTGCACAAATGGCCAACACTGTGATGAGATTGGGGATCAACTTACGGAGCGGTATCTCGTGAAGTTTTGCGCCGCGATTATCCTGCTCCGGTGCATCCGATTTTGCAGGCTCACTTTTAGGAGGGCCGTCAGGTTCAATGGGGATAAACGGACTTTCCATTTTCGCCGGCTTAAAGCTTGCGGATCAAGGGTGAATTTGCGTCGCCGCCAAACTCAGCCAAAATGCTCTCACCGGCGATGGCTGTTTGGCCGACAGAGACGCGCGGACGGTAACCTTCCGGCAAAAACACATCAACGCGCGAACCAAACCGGATCAGCCCAAAGCGTTCACCAACACTGAGCGCCTCACCTGCTTTGCTCCACGTTAAAATGCGGCGGGCAATCAGACCTGCGATTTGGGTGGCAACAACATTGCCTTGCGGGCCTTCAATGACCAAGCTTGAGCGCTCGTTCTCGCTGCTGGCCTTATCAAGCGCGGCATTCACAAATTTACCAGGTGTATGGACTGCCTTGATAATCCGCCCGCGCACCGGCGCACGGTTCACATGCACGGAAAACACATTCATAAACACTGAAATGCGCATCATTTGCCCGCTTAGACCCAACTCTGATGGCGGCGCGGCAGGGCCAATTGCGGTAACAATACCATCGGCAGGCGAAATCACCAGCCTATCATCCACCGGCACAACGCGCTCGGGATCACGGAAGAAGTAGGCGCACCAGCCTGTGAGAACGAGGCCGATCCAGAACAGCCCGCTCCAAATAAAACCCAACAAAACCGCGGCCACAAAAAACGCCGCAATAAACGGGTAACCCTCTTTGCGGACGGGAACCATGGCTTCGGTGATGGAATTTATGATCGACATGGGCAGCCTGCGTGAATGATTTCAGCGCGGTATAGGCCGGAACGCGTGTGGATGGAAGCGGGGTGCGGCGGTGTGGACGATTGGGCTAAGCTGGATCGTTCATCCAGTCTTCATGGGCATGGCGGACACGGACTATCATAATGCCTGTATCAACAATCGTGTAAAATATCAGATGTGAACGATGTGGATGAACACGGACCGGCCGCTTAAATTCAGTGCGCTCTCGCGCCATTAAGGGATTTGCCGCAAGCAGTTCAAAAATAGCTTCTATCTCACGCGAATATTTATCCGCCTGTTTGATACCGAAATTCCATGCACCTTCATAATAAATTTGCTCAAGGTCGGCGCTAGCCTGATCAGAAAGCTGAAAAGTCATGCTATGGCTTTTTGCTCGACAAGAAAACGGCGCCGCCCATCGGCACGAATATCTGCCATCGTGCGAGTGCTAATCCCGCTCGCCAACCCTTCTTCGACAAGCCGACGCAAATTGGCAATCTTCTCAGTCTTCACCTGATCGCGCCGGATCAAATCACGCACATAATCGCTGGCATTGGCATAGCGCCCGGTTTCGGCCTGCGCTTCAACCCATTCTTTCATCTGGTCTGGAAGGGAAACATTCATGGTGGCCATTGTCATTCTCCTTTGCAGTAGAATGACAGAGATTGGCAAAGTTTGTCAAATTAGTTTGACCAAAATCATTCAATTACCCCGCCTTCACACCCCTGGTCACCACACCGTGCACGTCATTTTCGTGCACTTTGCGGAGTTGCTCTTCCACTTCGCGGGCTTCGAGCTGGCGCTCCCACATGGCGGCGTAGAGGCCGTTTTGGCTGAGGAGATTGCGGTGGGTGCCACGTTCAGCAATTGTGCCGCCGGAAAGCACAATAATCTCGTCGGCATTGATCACAGTTGAAAGCCGGTGCGCGATAACCAGCGTTGTGCGGTTGCGGCTGATCTCATCGAGCGCGTTTTGGATTTCCTGCTCGGTTGCCGTATCGAGCGCGGAGGTGGCCTCGTCCAAAATCAATATTGGAGGATTTTTAAGAATAGTTCGGGCTATTGCAACGCGCTGTTTTTCGCCGCCCGAAAGTTTCAGCCCGCGCTCGCCGACCATGCTCTTATAGCCATCCGGCAGACCGACCACAAAATCG
>JANMFT010000305.1:0-3304 GCA_031374255.1 Limoniibacter sp.
TTCAATAAATTGTCCGGCAAAGAAAATGACTGCGATAACGACAATCATCACCCAATCGGGCCAGAACTGCACCGCCGCGACGATGAGCGCCAAAAGCAAGCCCGACAGTGAGCCTACGTATGGAATAAATGAGACAAACCCGGCAAACAACCCAATCAGCAAACCAAAATTGAGGCCGGCAATTGTAAGCGCAGTGCCATAAAGCACGCCGAGGATAAGGCACAAAGTGCCCTGCCCGCGCACAAAGCCGGCAATCGCACTATCAATGTCTTTTGCTATTGTGCGAACGGTTTGGACATTATCCCGCGGTACCCAGCTGTCCACCTTGGCGACCATACGGTCCCAATCGAGCAGCATGTAAAACGCTACCACAGGTGTGACGACGAGCAAGCCGATAAGGTTAATGAAGGCCATACCGGATTGCCAGACTGAGGTGAGTATACCCGTGACAAAACCAAGGCTTTGTGTGAGCACCCCTTCAATGGAGGATTGTACGCTGGCAGCGCCGCTTTCACCCAAGTAGCGCTGCAAAAAACCGAGATCAATGCTGGCAATCAGTTGTTGAAGCTTCGCAATGGTCGCAGGTAGTTTCTCGATAAAATTCCCAGCTTGAGATGCAAGCACAGGCACGATGACAGCGAGCGCAACAACAAAGAAAATGATGAAGAGCCCGAGAATAACGCTGGTTGCCATCACACGTGACAGGCCCGCGCGCTCCAGCCGGTCAGCAACCGGATCTAGAAAATACGCAATCGCCATGCCCGCTAAAAATGGCAGTAGAATTGAACTGAACACATAGAAAAACGCGATTGCAACCAGCGCGCCAATCGACCAAAACACCGCTTGCTTACGCAGCATTGCCGCATATTTGCTGGCAGCAATATCATCATCGGTTTCGACATCTGGAACTGTTTTTATAACGGCGCTTTTTTTCATCAGTTCAACTTTCCGCGCTCATCAGGCGCATCCAACCACGGACATAGGCAATGCCGGATGCCAAGGTCAAGAATGCTGTGATCATGATCATAATTTGGTGCAAATTTGGTGACGGTCCAATCCACGCCAATTCCGCCAGCACCAAAGCCGCCAAGGCAATTTGCATGAACGTGTTGGCCTTGGAAACCAGCAGCGGTTTCATCTCCACCATCGTGCCCATAACGGACGATAAAATAATTGCGCCAACAATCATGGCGTCGCGGCTGACGACCAAGACCACAAGCCAATCAGGCAATTCGCCGAGCCAACCGAGCATGATGTAAACGGACACTAAAAGAAGTTTGTCGGCAGCAGGATCCAGCCACGCCCCTAATTCAGAGCGCATGTCAAAATTCCGGGCGATGAAGCCATCTACGCCGTCGGAAATACCTGCAATCAAAAAGCAGGCAAAGGCTGTGGCGTAAAGGCCGTTGAGCAGAGACCACACCACCAAAGGCACCATTAAAAACCGGCCGATTGTGATGAAATTGGGTATCGTCAAAGTTCAAAAATCCAGCAACCGTGTGGTTCATCAAATATCATATGGGAGTTAAAGCGACAAACTGCGACACTGTCCCCCGTAAAATCTCACCCAAACCTTGCAGTTTATGCGCTGCTTTGCGATGAGCGCCGGAATGGTAACTGGTTGACGCGAAGGTTCACCGATGGCTGACCAAACCCCACTGACTTATGCCGCTGCCGGTGTTGATGTTGACGCTGGAAATGCGTTGGTTAACCGCATTAAGCCGATGGCGGCGCTGACCAAACGCATTGGAGCAGATGTCAATTTGGGCGGTTTTGGCGGCCTGTTTGATTTGAAAGCCTGCGGCTATAAAGATCCGGTTTTGGTGGCGGCCAATGATGGGGTTGGCACGAAGGTAAAGATTGCAATTGAGACCGGTTTGCACACCACAGTTGGCATTGATCTTGTTGCGATGTGTGTAAACGACCTGATTGTACAAGGCGCCGAACCGCTGTTCTTTCTTGATTATTTTGCGACCGGTGCACTCAACATTGAGGAAGCTGCTCAAGTTATTTCGGGAATTGCTGAAGGTTGCCGCATTGCCGGTTGTGCATTGATTGGCGGGGAGACCGCCGAAATGCCGGGGCTTTATGCGAGCGGTGATTATGATCTGGCCGGTTTTAGTGTTGGAGCCGTTGAGCGCGGTGCAATTTTACCGCGAAAAGACGTTTCATCCGGCGATGCACTTATCGGGCTGGCGTCGTCCGGGGTGCATTCGAACGGCTATTCGCTGGTGCGGCGCATTGTTGAGCGCGCAGGGCTGGATTGGAATGATGATGCACCGTTTCAGGCAGGCTCAACTTTAGGCGAGGCCTTGATGGAGCCAACCCGTATTTATGTTAAGCCGGTTCTGGCTGCATTAAAATTGGGGCTGAATATCAAGGCACTGGCGCATATTACCGGCGGCGGCATTACTGAAAATCTGCCGCGTATTTTGCCGGACAGTGTTTCAGCGGCGGTGAACTTGAACGCGATTGATGTGCCGCCGGTGTTTGGTTGGCTGGCGGAGCAAGGCGGCGTCACTGAAACTGAAATGCTGCGCACATTCAACTGCGGTGTAGGTATGATTCTAGTGGTGGCTGCCGCAAATATTGGGGCTGTCGTGGAGCACTTTTCCAATGAAGGCATAGCGGCATTTCATATCGGTTCATTAACAGAAATAACTGATGCGCGAGTGACTTACAGCGGAACGCTTGGGTTTTGAATCCGGTGAAAATAGCCGTTGCGTTTTTCATTTCGGGCCGTGGCTCCAATATGGAGAAGCTTGTCGAAGCTGCAAATGCCGACGACTATCCGGCGAAGATTTGCGGTGTGCTGTCTGACAAAGCCGATGCGGCCGGGCTAAAATTTGCCAAGGCACTTGGCATCCCAACAGCTGCATTTGAACGCAAAAATTACACAGACAAGGCTGCACACGAAACTGCCATTCAAAAACAGCTGGAACTTTGGGGCGCTGAGTTTGTGGCGCTCGCGGGTTTTATGCGGGTTTTGTCGCCTGAATTTGTGAGCATGTGGCAGGGCCGGATGATCAATATTCATCCGTCGCTTTTACCAAAATATAAGGGGCTTCATACACATGCCCGCGCGCTTGAAGCAGGTGACAAAGAGCACGGCTGCTCGGTGCATTGGGTGACGCCGGAACTGGATGGCGGTGCGGTGATTGCGCAAACGCGTGTGCCTGTATTGGCGGGTGATACTGAAGTCACGCTTTCTCAGCGAGTGCTGATTGAAGAGCACAAGCTATATGCTGTTGTTCTAGCAAAGGTGCTTAAAGCGCTATAATCCAGAGCCTAATCCACGATTTCC
>JANMFT010000314.1:0-10955 GCA_031374255.1 Limoniibacter sp.
AAATTTTGACTGGCTGTCGCACGATGCCGCCGAGGTTGAAGCCTATATCGCCGATCCACTCTGCGGTTGGGATGCCAGCGTTGCGATGTGGCAGGATATATTCGATCTGGTTTTTACCGGAGCCGACGACAACAATTTGAAAAAGCTGCCTCGCACTTTGCCCGTTCATCTGCGAGGCAGCGGGCACGACCCGGCATCAGATTTTGGCAAAGCCACCGAAGCACTGGCATCGCGGTTTCAGGCGCTCGGGTTTCAAAACGCAAGCATTCAACTGGACCCCCAAGGCCGCCATGAATGCCTCAACGATGTCAACCGCGACGCCGTAACTGCCGAGTTCATTGATTGGGCAAATCAAGTGGTTGCCAATTGGCAGAAGACGTAAAGCTCTGCTATCGCCTGTTTAATGAGTGAACCATCAAAACCTTTGCCGCTTTCTGGCATTCGCGTCATTGAACTCGCCCGAGTTCTGGCCGGGCCATGGGCGGGGCAAATGCTTGCCGACCTTGGCGCCGATGTCATCAAGATCGAACACGCTGAGGGCGATGAAACGCGCCAATGGGGCCCGCCTTTCATCACAGGTGCGGATGGCAGCGATTTATCCTCGGCCTATTACCACTCCACCAATCGCGGCAAGCGCTCCATTGTGGTGGATCTGGCAACAACAGACGGCCAGAAAACTATTCAACATTTGGTGGAAACCGCAGATGTTCTGATTGAAAATTTCAAAGTTGGCGGGCTCAAAAAATACGGGCTTGATGCGGCGAGCCTGATGGTGCTTAACCCACGTTTGATCGTGTGTTCGATCACCGGTTTCGGCCAGGATGGGCTTTATGCCGACCGTGCAGGTTACGATTTCATCATTCAAGGCATGTCTGGCTTTATGGCTCTGACAGGTGAGCCAGAGGGCGAGCCTGCTAAAGCCGGCGTCGCTTTTGCCTATGTGTTTACTGGCATTCATTCGGTTGTAGCGATCCAAGCCGCCATCATTGAGCGCATGCACACCGGCAAAGGCCAGCATATTGATATGGCGTTATTTGATGTGCAGTCAGCCGTGCTGGCCAATCAAAACATGAACTTTCTGGCAACCGGCAAAAACCCGCGCCGCGTTGGCAATGCCCACACAAATATTGCGCCTTATGCAGTGTTTGAGGTCAGCGATGGCCATGTGATTTTGGCGGTCGGCAATGACATCCAGTTTCGCAAACTCTGCGTGGTTTTGGGGCAGGAAAATTGGGCCGATGATGCGCGCTTTATCGACAATCCATCGCGGCTTGCCAACGTAGCCGAACTCACACAGCTGATCACTGCCGAAACCCGCAAATTCACGCGCGCCGAACTGATAGAAGCTTGCGAAGCAGCTGGCGTTCCGGCAGGCCCGATCAACCAAATCAGCGACATGTTTGCCGACCCGCAAATTCAACACCGGCAATTGCGGATTGATCGCACAGATGATCTTGGCACCAGTATTCCGGGCGTGCGCACTCCGATCATTATGGATGGCCGGAAAATGACCAGCGGCAAATCAAGTCCGCGTCTCGGACAACATACGGCAGAAATTCTGCGTGAACTGGGTAAAAAGGCATGAGCAAGACCGGTGGGCAACACATTGTCGAAGGGTTGATTGCCAATGGCGTTAAGCGCCTGTTTTGTGTGCCGGGCGAAAGCTATCTGGCCGTTCTTGATGCGCTCGTCGATACCAACATCGACGTGATCACGTGCCGCCAAGAAGGCGGCGCAGCGATGATGGCCGATGCCCACGCGAAGCTGACGGGCCAAACCGGCATATGCTTTGTGACGCGCGGGCCGGGCGCAACCAATGCCTCAGCTGGTGTGCATGTGGCCAGTCAGGATTCAACGCCGATGATCCTGTTTATCGGGCAGGTTGCCCGGAATCATCTTGGCAAAGAAGCCTTTCAAGAAGTTGATTACACGCAGTTTTTCGGCGGCATGGCCAAAGCGGTTTTTCAGCCGGTGTCGGCGGCAGAAATCCCCTCTATTGTGACCGAGGCGTTTTCGGTTGCGCATTCTGGCAGAATGGGGCCGGTGATTGTAGCGCTGCCCGAAGATATCCTAACAGAAGCAGCGGAAGGCCAAGCGATTGCTGCAACGCCGGATCACCCGGCCCCAACGCAAGAAAATATAGCGGCATTTACCGCGATGCTCAGGCAAGCAAAGCGCCCGATTGCCATCTTGGGCGGGTCTGGTTGGGATGCAAAATCAGTAGCTGTATTCCAATCATTTGCTGAACATTGGAAGCTCCCAGTTGCGGTTTCATTCCGCCGCCAAATGCTGTTTGATCACACGCACCCAAACTACGCGGGCGATGTTGGCATTGGCATCAACCCTAAACTACGCAAGACGATTGATGATGCTGATTTAATTTTACTTATCGGCGGGCGCTTGGGCGAAATGCCAAGCCAAGGCTATGAGTTGCTCACAATTCCACGCCCGAAGCAAAGGCTCATTCACGTGCATGCGAGCGCAGCAGAAATCGGCAAAGTCTATGACGTTGACCTCGGCATTGTGTCGACCCCGGTGCATTTTGTGGCCGCGCTCACGGGTATCAATACAAATACGCCGCGCAATGAAGCTGCGGTTCAATCAGCCCATGCCGATTATTTGAATTGGTCAACCCCGCCCCTGAAACAACCCGGTTTGTTGAATATGGGCGAGGTCATGAACTGGCTTGAAGCCAACGTCGCGACTGACACAATCATGACGAACGGCGCTGGAAACTATGCCACTTGGCTGCACCGCTTCCACCGTTTTAAGCGTTTTGCCACACAGGCAGCGCCAACCTCCGGTTCCATGGGTTACGGCCTGCCAGCAGCTGTTGCAGCGGCGCTGGCCTTTCCTGACCGGCAGACAATTTGCTTTGCTGGTGACGGCTGTTTTTTGATGCACGGTCAGGAGTTTGCCACTGCCGCCAAACACAAACTTCCGATCATTGTATTGGTGATCAATAACAACATGTATGGCACCATCCGTATGCACCAAGAGCGCGACTACCCTGCCCGCGTTTCGGCGACTGCCCTCACAAATCCTGATTTCGCGGCATTAGCCCACGCCTATGGCGGCCACGGCGAAACCGTAAAAACAACGGATGAATTTGCACCGGCTTTTGAACGCGCAACCACATCAGGCTTGCCATCAATCTTAGAACTGCAAATCGATCCTGAGGCGATCACGCCGGCAAGGACACTGAGCCAGTTTCGGGCTGGGAGCTAAACAACGCTCCATCCAAATGTCTTCGCGGCGTAATAGCCGGCACCGGCGGTCAAACCTGATAAAAACGTGCCCCAAGACATATCAACGATTGCCAAAAGCGCAGGATAGCCTTTCAGCACCGACAAATTGGTAATATCATACGTGCCATAGGCGAGAAGACCAAGAAACGCACCGTTTAATACCGCAACAAATAACGAGCCTTCACGCAAACCGGCAACGACCGCGAAATAAAGAATGCCAGCTACAAACACCAAATAAAATAGTGCAGCCACAACGAAATTCGGATCATCTCTTAGCAGAGGCCCCATTTGCTCAACAAAGAAATTACGGGCAATAACCCCAAGCCACAAAGCATCCATGGCTAAAAATACGAAGAGTGCAGCAAAGTAGGTGGCAATCATGCGGGTGAACCTTCAGTAAACAGCGGACCTCTGCTCAAAATAGAAACGCACGACGTTTGGTCAACGTCGTGCGTCCTATTATTTAATGTTCTTTCAAAGAAAGATTAAGCTGGGCATTTGGCAATAAACTGCCTGCCGTTAGCTTTCTGATAAACACAATTGCCATTTTTCTGGCGCCCAATAAGCTCGCCTGCAACGGCGCCACCAACGGCGCCAATACCGGCACCGATAAGGGTAGACTCAGTGTTTCCGCCAACCGCTTGGCCAATTAAGGCTCCAGCAACCGCGCCGCCGACAGCACCCTGCTCAGTTGTGGTGCATGCTGAAAGCATTGCGACTGATGATAAGGCGAATATAGCGGCCAAAAGTGTATTTTTCATATTCTGTCTCCCAAGGGACTACGTGACGTTAAGTGCTCTAGCAGATAGCTGCAAACATGGCAAAATTAGCGTTGCAACATGAATGTGACGTGAACTGCTTATTCAAATACCAAACGCGGCGCGACGCGATTGGTTCCCGCACTTAAAGATTTTGCTACCATTTCTGCAATCTCGCGATATTTAACGGCATGGATACCATCAGGTTCAACTGCTGTGACGGGTGTTCCGGAATCTGAATTCTCCCTGATTTTCATATCAAGCGGTACTTCGCCCAAAAACGGCACCCCAATACGTGCTGCCTCAGCCTTTGCGCCGCCATGGCCAAAAATATCATAACGGTTGCCGGTATCAGGCGCGATAAAATAGCTCATATTTTCGATGATGCCCAAAATCGGCACGCTCACTTTGCGAAACATCGCAACGCCACGCCTTGCATCAATCAGCGCGAGATCCTGCGGCGTCGAAACAATCACTGCGCCTGCCAGCGGCACGTTTTGCGCCATCGTCAATTGCGCATCACCGGTACCGGGCGGCATATCGACCACCAGCACATCGAGAGCGCCCCATTCCACTTCGCGCAACATTTGGGTTAGCGCAGACATCACCATGGGGCCGCGCCAAATCATCGGCGTTTCTTCTTCAACAAGAAATCCCATCGACATGGCTTTTAGGCCCCAAGCCTCCATCGGCAGCATGCGCTTGCCATCGGTGGTTTTGGGCTGACCTTTAAGGCCAAGCAAACGCGGCATAGACGGGCCATAAATATCAGCATCAAGAATTCCAACTTTCAAACCTTGCGCCAGAAGCCCAAGCGCCAGATTGACAGCAGTGGTGGATTTGCCAACCCCGCCTTTGCCCGATGCCACAGCAATAATGTGCTTGACGCCCGGAATTTCAGGCTTGGTGCGTTGCTGTGGTTGCGGAGCCGGGGCTTGGGAATGATTGTGATCATGGCCATGGCCTGCGCCCGCTTTTTTTTCCGCCGTCAGCGCCACAGCAACATTGCTGATGCCCGGCAGGCCTTTTACCAAAGCTTCAGCTGCCGTCCGGATTGGCTCGTAGGTTTGGACCTCGCTCGCATCGACTGCCAGAGAGAAAAACACTTTACCATCGGCCACAAAGATCTCAGACAATATCCCGCTATCACCCAAACCTTTGCCAACAGGTGTTGTAATTGCGTTTAGTTTTTCGCGGATATCGTGTTTGGTAAGTGGCATAAAATATCGCTCCATTTCGCCTTATCTAATTGGCAGAGATAAAAACGCCAATGCTAAATCCGACGCGGCTCGTTTAACAGACTTGATTTGTACGTACATTATACCCTATGTATAGTGCTTATGAGCTTTGGTGTAATTCACGGATTTGATTGGGATGAAGGCAATTGGCCGAAGTGCGGAAAACATGGTGTGTCGAAAGTCGAAATTGAATTTGTTTTGGGTAGCAATTCCCGGATTTTCGCAGACTTTGACCATTCCAAGGGCGAAGAGCGGTTTAAGGCAATCGGAGCAAATCAATGGAGCCGGCTGATTTTTATTAATTTTACTATTCGACAGAGTCAAAATGGCAGCACACTAATCCGGCCAATCAGCGCCCGATATATGCACCAAGAGGAGATTGATCGCTATGAACAGTCCTAAGGTTTTGAAGCCTATGCCTCATCACTACACTGACGAAGAGGCAGACAAATTTCTCGAAGAAGAAAACTTGGCTGACTACGACCTTTCCGGGTTCAAACCCATGAAGTTTGAATTTGCCAAAAAAGATGCGCGTATGGAACTGCGGCTTCCGCCGGATCAGCTCGTCGCACTAAAAGCAACAGCGCAAAAAATGGGCATTCCCTATACCAAGTTGGTGCGCCAATTTATCACCGAAGGCTTGATGAAGCGGTCAGCATGAACACCTTACCTTTTTGGAAAACCAAGACCCTCGCACAAATGACGGCGGAGGAATGGGAAAGCCTCTGCGACGGCTGTGGCAAATGCTGTCTGTCAAAAATCGAAGACGAAGACACCGCTGAGATTTTCTACACCTCCGTCATTTGCCGCCTGTTTGATGAAGGCACCTGCCGCTGTACAGACTATGCCAATCGGAGCGTGGAAGTGCCGGATTGTGTAACGCTCGATATCCAAAACGTGGGCGAATTGTCGTGGCTTCCCAAAACCTGTGCCTACCAATTGGTGATGGATGGCAAAGACCTTTTTCCTTGGCATCATCTTGTGTGCGGCGACGTCAACGAAGTGCACGTACAAGGCATTTCCGTGCGCGGCAAAATCACATCGGTTGAAACTGAGCTAGATGCCGGCGAAGACTATTTTCCGCATATTCTTGATGAAGAACCGTGAGATTTAGCCATGAGCCGCCAAGCCACTGAAACAATTGTCAAAGCCTATTTGGAAGCAGCCAACCGCGATGACAATGCGGCGATTTTGGCCCTTATGCATGAAGATGTTGCGTTTGATATCAATCAAAGCATGCGCAAAGTGGGCCTTGATGATTTGCGTCTATTCCTCGCCAGCAAGGGCGCTCATTGCAAAGAGCAACTCGCAGACGCTGTTATTTTCAGTTCCGAAGATGGCTCACGCGGTGCAGCGGAATTTACATGGAAAGGCAGTTATATCGCCACCATTGAAGGCTTTCCAAAAGCAAATGGTCAGCGCTTTTCACTCCAAGCCGCCATCTTCATGGAAATTGAAGATGGAAAAATCGCCCGAATTACCAGCCACCGCGATATGAAAGAATGGCTTAGGCAGATTTCTGAGGATTGAGCGCCGGAGCGCGACAAACTCCGGCGCGAATTCACTTACTGAACAATCTCAAACGATACATTTACATTGACTGAATAGCTGCTTTCTCCAGCGGCCATCGGCACACTTTTCGGTGCTGCGGCATCCATTTCCATCCGGGCCTGCATCATCGCCATCGGTTGTGGCTGGTTGCTGCTTTCATTGATCGCAATAATCTTTCCGAGTTTGGCACCCGCTGCTTCTGTCAATGTTTTTGCCTTATCAACCGCCTCTTTCATAGCTTCAATACGCGCCTGCTTGATTGCTGCACTTGGGTCATCATTGCCGAACGTAACGTTGCCGCCTGAGTTGACGCCAAGCGTCACCGCCTCATCAAGCACTTCGCCAAGTTTTGCCAAATCCCGAACACGCACAGACAATGAGTTGCTGACCTGATAACCGGTGATTTTCGGCGGCGTCTGAGGCTGATCGGCATTTGGATACACATAAATCGGATTGATTGAGAACCCCGACGTTTGGAGATCCTTTTCAGCGATGCCGAATGCTTTCATCGCAGCCAGAACTTCGGCCATTGCAGTATTGTTAGCCGTCAAAGCCTCGCGTGCAGTTGCGTTTTCGCGCATCACTGCCAATGTCAGATATGCCAAATCAGGGGCAATTGATGCATCACCGGTTGCAGAAACATTTATAATGGAACGAGTATCAAAGCTCTGCGCTAAAGCCATTTGCGTCATATATCCAAAAGCCAAAATAGATCCTAGCGCCATTGCGGCAAGCCGGCTGCGAATTGATGTATTAAGCACGGTCGAGAAACTCCTCATCTTAACTGAAGGCAAAGTTGCTCCCTGCCGACTGCAGCCATTAAACTGAATTGCGCCGATATAATGTCACCATTCTATACAGCATTGAACGGCTTTAATTGCTGATAGAGCAGTTTATAGCGTTCAAAACCAGCATCGTGGCGAAGTTTCAATCCGGCGCGAGCTTCAAATACACTATCAATTTGCACAAAATGCAGCGCCGCTTCATGTATTGAACCAAATATCCGGGCCCCTACTCCGGCCAGCATAGCTGCGCCAGCAACTCCTGCATCCGCGTTTTTCAGTCGCTTGATTTTCATGCCCAAAACATCAGCGCGGATTTGACACCAAATATCCACGCGGGCACCACCGCCCGCATGAAGCAAAAACTCCGGCTTCAAACCAGCCGAGTGTTCAAGGCTTTCCAGCAGCAACCGCACCGAATACGCAACGCCCTCCAGTAGACCAAGAGTGAATTCCGCTGGCCCCATGCTTGCCGTTGCGCCTGCAAAAGCACCGCGCGACGCTGCATCCCAAAGCGGTGCGCGCTCACCATCCAGATGAGGCAGAAACACCGGAACAGGCGCTCCTGCGTCAAGCGCTGTAACAAGCGCTAATAGTTCTTGAACCGGGCGATTGAAAAGCCGCGACGCCCAGTCGAGCGACGCCGCACCGGATTGCGTTGGCCCAGCATGGATAACCAAACCTTCGCACTCTGGAAACGCAATCACGCCCTGGGTTGCCACTTTGGTTTTTGACACAATGCCTAAAATCTCACTTGTGCCGCTCAAATAAACCGCATCGCCATCTTTGCCCGCTCCTGCACCCAAAAAACCGGCCCAAGCATCCATAGCTCCGACAACCATCGGCACACCCGCACAGGGTAAACCGTCTCGGATTTTGCCAGCCGTTTTCGTGAAACCTGCGACGTTCGGCAATCGCTGTTTTGCGCCCTCAACCAACGCAACCAAAGGGTCAATTAATCGCAGTCGGCTATCAACAATGCCAAACGCCGTCATCGGGTCGGTAATGATTTCACCAGTCAGTTTGGCGATGCAGTAATCTTTTGGCGCAAGCACGTGAGTAGTTTTCGCCCAAACGTCTGAGTGAAACCGCTTTACATATTCCATGCGCGCCAGCACATGGCTCGCATCAATTGGCAGCGGAGCGCCCCACCATCCGATTTTAGTGTCCATGGAAATGAGCGCATCCAATTCAGCGGCAATATCGGCGCAACGCGTGTCTTGCCACGTGAATGCCGGCAGCAAAGGCTGCAAATTCTCATCCACAAAAACGTGCGTATTGACCTGGCTGGTGAGGCCAACAGCAGCAATCATATCATTAGGCTGATTATCCAAAACTGCATGCAGCGCTTTTTCAACAAGCCGCATCCAATCCGATGGGTTCTGCGTCACTTCACCATACGGGCCACGCACAGTTGGATAACGCCCGGAAAAGCTGGCCAACTGGTTGCCAGCCACGTCGAATAATCCGGCTTTAACGCTGGTTGTGCCAACATCAATACCGATCAGGAGGGGGTAATTTTTCACATTCATCATAGCCCATTTGCATGAGTCCAACACCCTTAATCAAGATTGAAGCTTTGGCAAAACCCGTGCTAGGCTTGAAAATAATCACAAAACCGCCCGGGAGGCCCTTCTAAATGAAATTTGCATCACTCACCCGCCGTAGCTTCACAACATTGCTCGGCGCAGCCGCGCTAGCGCTTTCCGCCAGCGCTGCTTACGCAGCCGGCAAAGTGACAGTCATAACGCCCTACCTCGCGCAGCCCGGCACACAGTTTTATGTGGAAGCTTTCCAAGCCGAAGCCAAAACCAATGGCTGGGAAGTGAACGTGGTTGACACCAAGGGTGACGTTGCCGGTGTGATTGCCGCACTTGAAACCGCCGCCACACAGAAAGTCGACGCCGTGGTGATCAACGTTGATCCTGCACAAGTTGCCGCTGGCCTAGAGTCAGCAAAAGCTGCCGGTGTGCCCGTATTTGGAATGGATGCTGGCGCAAACCCATTGCTCGTGACTAACGTCACATCCAACGGCTATGCGATGGCTGCCGACACCGCCACCTATGTTGCCAACCGCATTGGCGGCAAGGGCAAAGTTGTGATGTTTGTATTTGACGCCTTCCCGCCTGTTCAACAGCGCGGAATTATTGCCGACGCAATTTTTAAGAACAACGCCGATATTACAGTTCTCGACCGCGTAACACCGGATGTGGCCGACGGCGGCATTGCCGACAGCCGCGCCAAGATGGAAGCCATTCTCTCAGCCAACCCAGACAAAGGCTCAATCGCGGCCGTCTGGGCCGCTTGGGATCAGCCGGCTTTAGGTGCTTTGCAAGCCATTGAAGCTGCCGGTCGCGGAAGCGAAGGCATTGTCATCACCGGCATTGACGCCAACCCGGACGCCCGGGCGGCTATTGCCAAAGGCGGCAATTTTGAAGCCTCGATGGCGCAGGACTTCAAAGGCATTGGCGCTGCAACGGCTGGCGCAGTTAAACGCCATATGGCGGGAGAAGCCATCAAGCAAAGCGTGATCTATGTGCCCACGAAGCTGATTACTGCGGCGAATGTGGGTGAGTAATTACAGGGTAAAATAACTATAATTTGCGTCATCCCCGCGAAGGCGGGGATCCAGCTTTTTAAGTCTTGGCGCTGTTGGACAGCTGGATTCCCGCCTTCGCGGGAATGACAAGAAGAGTGGAACCTCCACCTAATATTCTGGAAACTACTATTCTATATGCTCTCTTTCCTTCGCCAATACGGAACGCTTCTCGGCATCGCATTGATGGTGATCATCTTCACCATTCTACTGCCGGAAACCTATCTTGCTCCGCGCAATCTCATGAACATCGCGCAGCAAATGAGCATTCTGGCAGTGGTTGCCATGACTATGACCATCGTCATGGCGATGGGAGATTTTGATTTAAGCGTCGGTTCTATCGCCAGCGCTGCAGGCATCGTTGCCGCACTCACGTTTCAAGCAACCGGCTCAGTATCTCTCGGAATACTGGCAGCCTTGTTTGCAGGCCTAATTGGAGGCGCACTCAACGGCGTGTTAATCAGTTACCTTGGAATTTTGCCGTTTGTGGCGACACTCGGCACGCTGACAATTTTTTCAGGCACTGCGTTTCTCATCAGCGGTGGCAAAACCATTTTCGGTTCAGCCATACCCGCGGCTTTCTCCGGCATTGCCAAAGGCGGCATTCCGCTTTGGAACTCAGGCGATCAAGTTCTGACCCTTCCAAATCTGGTCATTCTGGCAGCGGTCGTCTTGTTTGCGGTCTGGTTTTCCATGCACAAAATGGTGTTTGGCCGCCACATCCGCGCCATTGGCGGCAATGTTGAGGCAGCACGTCTGGCAGGGATCAAGGTTAGAACAGT
>JANMFT010000347.1:0-15011 GCA_031374255.1 Limoniibacter sp.
TGATTTTGCCGTTGAGAAGTTTGGCGTGACCAAATCCGATATCGCTTTTATCGCAGGCCATATCCGCATTGGCAATGAGTTCATTGCATTTCCTGATTTCATCAAACAAGCCTATATGGCGCGGGTGCATTTGTCCGCTGCAGGCTTCTATAAAACGCCTAAAGTGCATTGGGACAGAAAAAACGGCACCGGCCGCCCGTTTTATTATTTTGCCTATGGAGCAGCCTGCTCGGAAGTGACCATCGACACACTCACCGGCGAATACCGTGTAGAGCGCAGCGATCTCCACCATGATGTCGGGCGCTCGCTTAACCCGGCTCTGGATATTGGCCAGATTGAAGGTGCATTCATTCAAGGCATGGGATGGCTCACCACCGAAGAGCTTTGGTGGGATGATAAAGGCCGCCTGCGCACCCACGCGCCGTCCACTTACAAAATCCCGCTCGCGTCTGACCGCCCGCGTGTTTTCAACACCAAACTGGTGGATTGGTCGACAAATAAAGAGCGGGCAATCCGGCGTTCCAAAGCTGTTGGCGAGCCGCCTTTCATGCTGGCGATCTCGGTGTTTGAAGCGCTGTCGATGGCTGTTGCCAGCGTGGCTGATTACAAACACTGCCCGCGCCTTGATACTCCCGCAACGCCAGAACGCATTTTAATGGCTGTTGAACGCCTCGAAAATCTCAACGAGAAATGAAAAACCTTGCCGCGTTTTTGGCGAAGCATAATGCAATCATTTGCGTAGAAATTGCGGATGCCAAGGGCTCAACCCCGCGCGAGCAAGGCGCATTTATGTTGGTCAGTGAAAGCGCTATTTTCGGCACCATTGGCGGTGGCAGGTTGGAACTCGACGCCATCGAACAAGCCCGGTTATTGCTTTCGAGTGGAAATCGCAAATCCAGAATGGAAGTGGCGCTCGGCCCTGAGATTAACCAGTGCTGCGGCGGGCGCGTGGTGTTGCAACTCACAAAGCTAAATGACATTGAGCGCAACATAATGAATGAAGCCGCAATTCAAAACTCATATCATATGCCGGAAGTCTTATTGTTTGGCGCTGGCCATGTCGGGCGTGCACTCGCACTTGCGCTTGCACCTTTGCCGTTCCGTGTTAGCCTGATTGACCCTCGCCCGCATGCACTTTTACCGAGCATTCACGGCGTTTCCAGCATCGCTTTGCCTATGCCTGAACAGGCCGTGCATGAGGCGAAACCAAGAGCAAGTTATGTTGTAATGACGCATGAGCATTCTTTGGATTTTCTCATCATAAACGAAGCCTTGCTGCGTCAGGATGCGGCCTATGTCGGGTTGATCGGTTCTAAAACCAAGAAGGCAACGTTCCGTTCGCAATATTTAGAAAGTGGCGGTTCGCCTGAAGAATTCGAAAATCTCATCTGCCCGATTGGTGCAAACCCCACCGGCGATAAACGCCCCGAAGTCATTGCCGCCTTTGTCGTAGCTGAACTTTGCAACACACTGCTTGCCCCTAAAACTCAACGCGGCTAGGCCTTAGTAATGATTGATTTTGCAATATTTATGGACTGGATCACCTTTGCAGTGCGCTGGCTGCATGTGGTGACCGCGATTGCTTGGATCGGTTCATCCTTTTATTTTATCGCGCTTGATTTGGGCCTCAAGAAAGCCGCTGATCTGCCCGTTGGCGCGTATGGCGAAGAATGGCAGGTGCATGGCGGCGGGTTTTATCACATCCGCAAATTTCTTGTCGCGCCGCCGAATTTGCCGGAACATTTGATTTGGCACAAATATCAAAGCTATTTTACATGGCTTTCAGGCTTCGTGCTTTTGGCGCTGGTCTACTACCTTTACGCAGATTTATTTTTGATCGATAGAAACGTGCTTGATGTGCCTGCTTGGCAAGCCATTGTGATTTCAATTGCTTCGTTGGCCGTAGGCTGGATCATCTACGACACGCTTTGCAAATCCCCAATCGGCACCAGTCAAAACGGCTTGATGATTGTGCTGTTCTTCGTTCTGGTTGCGATGGCGTGGGGCTATACGCAAGTGTTTTCAGGACGTGCCGCTCTGTTGCATTTGGGTGCATTCACCGCCACCATCATGTCGGCCAATGTGTTCATGGTCATCATCCCCAACCAGAAAATCGTGGTGGCTGATTTGATCGCGGGCCGTACGCCCGATGCCAAATATGGCAGAATTGCCAAGCAGCGCTCACTGCATAATAATTACCTGACACTGCCGGTTATTTTTCTGATGCTGTCCAACCATTACCCTTTGGCTTTCGCCTCTGAGTACAACTGGTTGATTGCCTCAATCGTGTTTTTGATCGGTGTTTTGGTTCGCCATTTTTTCAACACCATGCATGCCGGCAAAGGCACACCGCATTGGACTTGGGCGGCTTCCGCAGTGCTGTTCGTCATAATAATTTGGATCTCGTCGGTTTCCGTGGCGCGGGCCGCAGAACTCGTGTCGCTGAAAGCCGCCGAGCGCATGAAATCAGATGATTTTGCACCTGTCGTCGAGATTGTCCAATCGCGCTGCTCCATGTGCCATGCCGCTGAACCGGTGTGGGAGGGCGTCCATTGGGCGCCCAAAGGCGTGATGCTGGATACCCCTGAACGCATTGCCGAACAGGCGTCACAAATTTACTTACAGGCCGGTGTTTCCCACGCCATGCCACCGCAAAACATCACAGAATTAGCGCCGGAAGACCGCGCCGCCATTGTAAAATGGTTCAAAAGAGATGGTCTTTAATGCGCATTCTGCGCGGGCGTACATTAAGCTTTTACCGTCGCCCCGAGGGGCTGCACGACACAGCTTCTTACAACTACCGCGAAGATGGCGCACTGCTGATTGATAACGGTATAATCATTGCTGCCGGTGAATTTGCGGCATTAGCAAAAGCCAATCCAGATGTTGTTGTTACCGATCACCGTCCGCATCTCATCATGCCCGGTTTTATCGACCCGCATTTGCATTTCCCGCAAATGCAAGTGATCGCGTCTTTTGGCACGCGGCTGATTGAATGGCTCAACACCTATACATTTCCTGAAGAAATGCGTTTTAGCAACAAGCCCCATGGCGACCGCATTGCGGCCCAGCTTTTTGATACGCTAATCGCCAACGGCACCACCACGGCGGCGGCCTATTGCACCTCGCACCCCAATTCAGTCGACGCGTTTTTTGAAGCCGCCGCAGCCCGCAATATGCGGATGATTGGCGGCAAGGTTCTGATGGACCGAAACGCGCCTGATGGCCTGCTCGACACGCCAAAATCCGCGCACGACCATTCGTTGGCCTTGGCTGCCAAATGGCATGGTAAGGGCAGGGCGCTTTATGCTGTGACGCCGCGCTTTGCGATCACGTCTACGCCCGAACAAATGGAAGTCGCGCAGGCGTTAATGCAGGCCTTGCCCGATTGTTATGTGCAAACACATTTGTGCGAAACGCCAGAAGAAATCGCCTTTGCAACATCTTTGTTTCCAGACGCACCCGATTATACCGGCATTTATGAGCAATACGGCCTTCTTGGGTCAAAGAGCCTGCTAGGCCATTGCATCCATTTGACGGATCGCGAAGTTGAGGTAATTGCCGGCACAAAATCGGTTGCCGTGTCCTGCCCGACATCAAACCTGTTCCTTGGTTCCGGCCTGTTCCCGCGCCAGCGATTCCTGAATTCTGATGTCCGCATAGCATTGGCAACCGACATCGGCGGAGGCACGTCCTATTCCATGCTGCGTACACTCGACGAGTTCTACAAAGTTTTGCAGCTCGGTCGTGAGGTGCATGATCCGCTAAATGCGTTCTATCAGATCACGCGCGGCAATGCCGAAGCTCTCGGGTTGGCAGATAAAATCGGCACGCTGGAAACCGGAACAGAAGCTGATATTGTGGTGCTGAATGCCAGCGCAACGCCGCCGATGGCGCTGCGTATGGAGCGCGTTTCAACACTGGCCGAAGAGTTGTTTGTGCTGCAGACAATGGGCGACGATAGGTCGGTGGTTGAGACTTATGTGGCGGGTGTGGGGATGAAGGGCGGTTAAAAAATACGAATCGCGTGATTCCGGGACTCGCTTTATGCGAGGACCCGAAATCCAGAGCCGAGAGTTTTTAAGAAAGAACGCATTGTTACAGTGCGGGGTTTTAGGCGTCATATCTCTGGATTCCAGGTTCTTCGCTTCGCTCGCCCCGGAATGACGAAGTTGAAAATAAAGACCGTGTACTTTTTATACGATAGCTTTACCCGCGCCCAATTCCTCCGCTCTTGCTTTCGCCGCACCTACCGCTTCAACCATCAAATTCTCAAGTCGCTTTTCACTCATCAGCACCTGCAAAGCTGCATAGGTTGTGCCTTTCGGGCTTGTGACATTCACGCGCAATTGTGTCGCGTCTTCGGTCGCCTGTTCAGCCAATTTCGCTGCACCAAAAACGGTCTGCCGTGCGTAGATCATCGCCTGATTTTTGCCCATTCCGGCAGCCTCAGCGGCGGCAGCCATGCATTCGATAAAGTGGAACAGATAGGCCGGGCCGGAGCCTGAAACCGCTGTCACAACATCGATCATGGTCTCATCGTCCAGCTCATCAACAACGCCGTTGGCGTCCAGCAATCGCTTGGCAAACGCCTTTGCCTCACCCGAAACCTGAGCATTTGAAAACATACCAATCATGCCAGCGCCTATAGCGGCAGGCGTGTTGGGCATCGTGCGAATAACAGGAACATCACCCAATATGCGGGTGTAGAGCGCAATTGGCGCGCCGGCAGCTACAGTAATCAAAGTTGCGCCTGCGTCAGTGAAACTTTTATAGTCCGGCAACGCCTGTTCCAGCACCTGTGGCTTCAGGGCAATCATCATTAGGTTCACTTTATTGCCGGCAAACGCGGCGGCGCTGTCCGCAACATGCACGCCAAGTCCCGCTGCACGTGTCCGAAGTGACTCATTGGGTTCAACCACCATCACATCGATGGGCAAGGCGGCGCCTTTGTCGAGCCAGCCTTTCAGCATGGCAAAACCCATATTACCGCAACCCGCTAAGAGAATGGTTTTCATTGAAACAACTCCGTTTCATTTTGCATGAAACGGCATAACGGCTACGTCAAGCTTTGGTGCTGTTTAACGGCGTTGTTGCAGTCAATCTTAAACCAGCGACAGCAAAAACCATCAGCATCCAAACCGGGTCACCACGGCGGAAAAAGAAGGTTTCCATGAACGCATTCAACGCCGTAAAAATGATGATCATCAGGAAAAAATCGGCCGCCAAAATATTGGCGCGTAAGCGGCGTGTCCGCATATAATCAATCACCGGTTGGATGATGACAATCAAAAATATTGAACACGCACCTGGAATGCCAAGCTCCAACATCGAGTCGAGATAGGCATTATGGCCGTGAACAATGCCGCGAATATCCCAAGGCGAATCAAACGGCCGCTCCATATCCATAATTGCGGGTTTGCCCCAAAGGCTTTCAAGGCCATAGCCCGTGAGCGGGTGGCTTTTGATCATGCCAATTGAAAATTCCCACAACGTCACGCGTCCTGTATAGCTGTTTTCAGGCGATATGGACTGCACAATATCGTTGATGGCAGGAAACAAAACAGACCCTACTGTAAACGTGCCAAAAATGACGAATACCAAGCCAAACAGTACAATAGTCAGCAGCCTGAACCCGAATAATGCTGGCAATAATACAATCGACATCACCAAAAAAACCGTTCCGGCGGATGTTTTTGAACCTGATTGAATAAGGAAAAACATAGCCAATCCTGTGAGGATCAAACCAAGATGCATACGCCCGCTGCGCATAAGATAAATACCGGCAAACACAAACGCCGCCATCACCGGCCCGGCGGTGTTTTTATGCTGATAAATACCGCGCCAAAGGCCCTCATTGGCGGGTTCATAAATTTCGCCGACATGGCGCGCCGCATCGGGAAATGCAAAAACACCGAAATAACAAATGGCTAAAATGGTGAGAAAAGAAGTAGCAACAATATTTTGCAGTGCCCGTTCATTTTTTGCCAATCCAATAACAGCAATGGCAGCGATGACTGCCACGAAGCTGAACATCATGGCGCGCAGCGCTACCGCTTTATCAGGTGAATTGAGCACAGCTAGTAAGTAGAAAAAAATCACGAGGCCCCAGCCAAAACCGGGTAATCTGCGCAGCCTTTGCGGATCTGCCAAAGTGAGCATTGCTCCAACAGCAATTGCACCCAACAGCGAATAGCCAATCTGGTTGACTTTATTGCCGCCAGTCGCATTGGGGTCGATGATCAGCGTGCCTGCCGCAAAGGGTGAGAACGTCAGCAACAAAACTATCAAAATCAACGCGGCGATAAGTGTGGGAAGTGCCGCCCAAGCTGCCTCTGCAAAACCGGGTGCGAGACTAGTTCTTTTCAGGGTTGCGATATTGTTCATTGATCAATCCGAATTCACCCATGATACGGCCGACGCCGATCTCTATTTTGTATGCAGCGTCCACAACCGAACCCGTCAGCGCTAACGTCACCAAAGCGCGGAACGGCGAAGCGATCAGCAGCGCGAAACTTTTGGCCATAACGCGCGCGCGGCCGACAAATCCTTCACCAAATCTACGCCGTTCAATGATTGCCGACAGCGCGCCGTTTCGAAGCGCCCGTGCCCGGAGCCAGTCTTTTTGCAAACGGCGGTGAGGGATGGGTTCGCGCAAAATGGCGTCGTTAGCCCAAGCAAATGTGAAGCCTTTGGCCCGCGCCCGTTCATATAAATCAGCATCGCCGCCACCGGTAAAATTAAATGCGGGGTCGAGGTAAGGAAACGGCATTTCGTCAATCACGCGCCGCGTAATCAGCAAATTACCCGATGAGTAAAGCACAGGCACACGCCCGGTTTTACAGTAATTCGGGCGAAAAACCGGATGCACATTTCGGCTGCTATTTTCTGGCATAACCGGCACTTGTGGCCCTCCCACGAAATCCGATTGGGTTGCAGATTGAACTTTTATCAATTGCTTGAGCCAATTGGCATCAGCTGTTTCATCATCATCAATAACAGCAATATACTCTACCGCCGGGAAATGTTCCCGAACCGTGCGCCAGCCGCCATTATAGGCATTACAATTGCCAGCCTTCACGACAACTATCACTAAGCCATTGATATTATTGGCTGCCATAAACCGGGTTGCTGATTGAGCGCCCTCACGGTTTTCGGCCTCATTTTCAATCACAATAAGTACGCCGTGATACGCGGCCACCTGCGGCGCTATGCTTTCAAGGGTGTCGATCAATTGTTCGGGACGCTTAAATGTTGGCACAGTTACTGCAAGAAGGCACGCAGCGATGTCTAAATTTGGCGAACGCCAATAAAGCAATGTGTCATCGCTTAAATATGAGCCCGGCTCAGCATCAAGGGAACCGGCAGCAGTCATTTTTGTTCCGCGATTAATTATAGCTAACAAATCGTTACCGTGGTTTGGTTACCAAAGTATTGACGGCCCTATTCACTGCGTCTTTTGAATATCAATGACGCGTTAGCAATGTTGTAGTAAGAGCAGGCAAGCCAAAGGTCTTGTTTATGAAATTTCTGTTCGCCACTTCACTTCTTCCCGAAAACGAGGCGACCTCTGGATATGAGATCGCAAATCGTGCGCTGCTGCATGGTTTGCGCGCTTTGGGACATGATGTTGTACCGATCGGCTTTTGCAGGCCATGGAAAAGTGCGTTCGTGGCAGAGGGCTCGGTTAATCTGGGCGACTTATCTGTAACAAATGCCGATGCCGGTGCCCGCCAAAAACTTGTCTGGCTGAAACGCGCCATTCAAAACAGCACCACTTTTGCCGGTGCCAAGCTGCAAATTATTACCCAAGATATTTTTGCACAAATCATTGCCCATGTAGGTGAATTTGACGGCGTGATTATCAATGGCGCGCCAATGGCGGCCGCTTTCGAAAAAGTGTTGACAGCCAAACCATTCATTTTCGTCGCGCATAATGTGGAATGGCAAACGGCAGCCGAAAACGCGAAAACTGCTGACAGTTTTTTTGAGCGCGCGCTTTTTGCACGAGAAGCGCGGATGCTAAAGGTACTTGAACAACGCATGGCGGCGAACGCCAAACATGTGTTCACGCTGGCCGCAGACGATGCGCAGGCGTTTGAAAGTTTGGGCGCAAGATCAGTATCGGTAATACCTTTGGTTGTTGGTCTTGAGGCGCAAGCACCTTTTGTCCGTGCCCCAAAATGGGATGCTGGCTTGATCGGCACATGGTCGTGGGCGTCAAACCGTGTTGGGCTCGACTGGTTTTTAAACGATGTCACCCCGCATTTGCCGGATAATTTCAAGTTTGCAATTGCCGGTAAATTTGCGGGCAACCTGTCTTTAAAACACCCGGGCGCAACCATTCTTGGCCGCGTTCCTTCTGCGCTTGATTTCAGCCGTGAGTGCGCTTGCCTGCCCTTGGTCAGCCGGGCTGGAACCGGCGTTCAGCTCAAAACACTTGAGGCCTTTGAATTAGGCCTGCCAACAGTTGCGACATCTTCGTCGGTGCGCGGGATTGCGGGTATACCCGCCAATTGTGTGATTAGAGATGATCCGAAAACCTTTGCCACAGCTTTGATTGAAGCTGCTAGCAAAAGCACTTCCGCAGATATTGACGGAAGACGTTTTCATGCCAATCAAAAAGCACAAATGCTCGGCGCGTTAGGCCTTGGGGTTTCCACTTTCGCCCGCAAACCTTTTTTGCAGGCGGCTGAATAATGGCGATGCAAACATCAGAACTGCCAAAGTGGCGCACCATATTTGATGTGCCTGTCGCCGCTTTCGGTTACGCTGAGGCGGCGCAATTGGTTGCCGATACTTTGACTCTGAAATCATTTTTGCGGGTCAATTTTCTCAACGCTAACAATGCCAATATTTCTGCAAATTCGCCCAAGCTAACGTCAGCATTGCAGCGCTCCGTCGTGCTGTCAGATGGTGTCGGCTTGGATGTGGCCAGCCTGATGCTTTATGGTGCGCCGTTTCCGGCCAATTTAAACGGCACAGATTTTGTGCCGCGTTTATTGAAAGAACTGCCGCAATCTTTGGTCATTGGTCTTGTTGGATCTGAACTCGAAGTTGTCAACGAAGCTGCCTTGCGCTTTGCTGAAATTGCACCACAACACAAATTTGTTGTAATTTCGGACGGGTATTTCACTGTTGATACCCAGGCAAAAGTCATGCGCAATATCCATACTGTCAAACCGGACATTTTGCTGGTCGGCATGGGCACACCGCAACAGGAAGTTTGGACCGATGAGTTTATCGGCCCCGACGAATGCACGATCGTGTTTACAGTTGGCGCATTGTTCGATTTCATTTCACGCCGTGTCGCCCGTGCGCCAATGGCTTTTCAGAATTTGAAACTGGAATGGTTGTTTCGTTTGGCGCTTGAGCCGCGCCGTTTGTTTCGGCGCTATGTGTTCGGTAATCCGGTTTTTTTGTTAAGAGCATTCCGCCAAAAAATATTGGGGAAAGCCATTAAGCAAAATGATTTGCCTCATGCTGACAATGCCTGAAATCATACCTTTGCACCAAACTGCAATTGTTACCTCCAGCTTTGCAGGTGATCTTGAACGCTTCGCATTGCTTTGCGAAACAATGGATCATTTTGTTTCCGGTTACACACGCCATCTGGTTTTGGTGGCATCGAAAGATGTTGCTTTATTCAAGCATTTTGCCGGGCCAAAACGAGAAATTGTCGATGAAGCAGATTTGCTGCCATTTTGGCTGCGGCGCTTCTCTGACCCGCTTTCAGGTTTTAAACGCGATATCTGGCTAAGTCCGGTGACTGCGCCGATGCGTGGCTGGCACGTGCAGCAATTGCGCCGGATGGCAATAGCGCAGCATATCAGTGAGGAAGCCTACCTTAGCTGTGATTCTGATGTGGCGTTTGTTGCGCCTTATAATGTTGGCATAAACTGGAAAGACGGCCGCATGCGGCTTTACCGGTTTGATGATGCGCTAAAGCAAGGTTCGTTAACCGAACACAGCGTCTGGTCGGCCAATGCAGGCAAACGCCTGGGTCTTGGGGATGCGATTAGCAGCCATGATTACATCAGCACGCTGATTCAGTGGAAAACGTTGATCGTGCGTTCAATGCTTGAACATATTCAGAGCGTTGCTGACCGTCATTGGGTGGCCGCAATTGGCCGCGATCGTACTTTTTCTGAATGTATGATTTATGGGCGCTATTGTGATGAGGTGATAATGGGCGAAGGGTTTTACCACGATCCAAACCCTTCGTGCCGCGTTTACTGGAACGGGCCTGCGCTTGATAAAACGGGGCTTGTGGATTTCATTGCCACCCGCAAACCCAATCAGATTGCCGTTGGCTTGCAATCGTTTGTTGGCACATCGGTCAGCGATATTCGTGCAGCCCTTATGCGCGCTTAAATCCGCTCTGCAGGTTTGTTGATCAAGCCATAAGTGAACGCTGCCGACACCAAGTACAAGGCGGCAAACACCGCTGACATCCACAACACCAGCGTGACCCCGTTAATATCCGGCTGAATGAACTGCACCATCAATAGCGCCTTTAAGGTGCCCAGCAAAGCGAGCAAACCCGCCCGCACAAAAGTCTGCCCGCGTGCATAGAGTAATTCTGAGTGATATTCGACAATATTGCGGGTTGCAGGTATCGCGAGCGCAAACATCAAAACCGGCGCAACCAGGGCGATGTTGTTGCCAAGCAGAGTTGGCTTCATCCATAAAATTAGTGCAGCAGCACCAAGTGCCAGCGTTGATACCAGAGCAATACCACCTTCCATCACAAAACGGCGTTTCCATGATTTCATCAGGTCGGGTGTTTTCATGATGGATTGCACAAGCAGCGTGTTAAACGCGCGAAGTGGCATTGCCGTGAGATCCACCAAACGCATGATAACCGCGTAAATGCCGGTCACTTCGCCGCCAGCCAGCGCAAGCATTAGCACTTTATCAAGCTCCATTTGTGCGTAAAAAATGATCTCGGCACTCGCAACAGACAAAGCATCTCGCATACGGCGCGGATAGAGTTTCCACACAAAGCGGATACGGCTTTTGATGCGTCCGAAAATGCAAATCAACACAAACGAAATAGCGTTTGCGGCCAGATAATACCACGCCCATATTTCAACGCTTTGATTTGAGGCCAGTTGCCAAAACCCCAGTACGGCGCACATACGGATAAATGTGCCCAAAATTGTCAACGCCGCGCCAAGCCCGAACCGGCGTAAACCATTATTGACGATGATAATAATTTCGGCCGATCGCCACAGGACAACTTCGCTGATTATCATCAGGCTGAATGCTAAAACGGTTAGTTGTCCGGCAAAAACAGTTTTAAACGCAATAAAAGCCAGCGCGGCGACAAACGGTAAAGACACGACAAAAAGCGCAATATAGCCGCCGAGATAAGCGCCGATCAGTTGCGGCTTAACTGTTGCAATACGGTAAAGCGGTGATGAAAAACCCAAACCTGAAACCCGTGACAGCACCACGCCCATCGCCGAAGCTGCCGCCACAACACCGAAAGCGGCGACCGAAAGCGTGTTTGCCAATACCAAAAAATAAACCAGCGAGAACACCAACCGGCCAATAGAACCGCCAAGCAGCGACGCATAGTTCTGCAGAAGCCCGCTGTAATTGGCCCAAATTCCAGCCAGTTTTGAACCGCCGTTTTGATTTAAAGTCTGATCTGACATCGTTTCGACATAACAGATAGAAATTAAGAACGGGTTTTGTGAACCCGTTTTTTATTCAACAAATCATCTTCACTCTGCTCCGGTTAACCTTTTATTACCCACGTCTCTTTAGTGTTTCTTATCAGATGGCACACAGTCGGTGTGCTCGGCTGTGTGCGTTTATGGAACAATCCTCAAACAGTTTGCTCGGCAAGGTTGTCCGCTCGCGGCGGGCTTTGCATGTTGTCGGCAATCAATTGTTGCAGGATAGTAACCCGACCAATCAACCGGTGCAGGGCGCAGCAATTGATCTGCGTCCACAGCCCAAAACTTATGTTGAGCCGCAACAAGCGCCCATTCAACCACCTCGACCCAATACAACGCGCGAGGCAACCAATGATGCCTGGGTACCGTTGATTGACCCGCGCAAATTATTCTCGGCAATAGCGAACGCCAAAAAGCTGATTGGCGCAATGAGCCTGATAGGTTTGGTGGCGGGCGTTCTCTACGCGCTTTCGATTCCGAAATATTACTACTCAACAGCTGAGATTTTGATTGACCCGCGTGACTTGCAAATCTCTGACCGCGAATTGTTGCCAAGCGGGCTGCCATATGATGCGTCCTTAGCCCTGGTTGAAAACCAGACTCGCATTCTAACATCGCGCCGCGTTATTTTAGGAACGGTTGAAAAACTGAACCTTGATCAAGATGCTGAATATAACGGTAAGGGCCTTGGCACGCCCAATCCTATGACAGCGCTAAAAGCAATCGTGTTTGGCAGTGAGTCGGATGACCCGGCAAAAGCCAAAGATTTAGCTGTTGAAAATTTGTTGGAGGTCACCGGTGTTTCACGCGCACCCAAGACGTTTGTCATCAGCCTGACTGTGCGCAGCCAAGACCCAAGTAAAGCGGCTTTGATCGCTAACACGATGGCTGAAGTTTATATGGACGTGCAGGATGAAATTCAGTCGGACACAGTTGGCCGCGCTAATGGCGAACTCGGCGGGCGGCTTGAAGAACTTCGTACAGATGTTGAAAAAGCCGAACGCCTTGTTGAAGCCTACCGTTCTGAAAACGAATTGTTTGACACCAATGGCAAGTTGATTTCCGACGATGAAATTTCGCTGTCGTCAACGCAGCTGACGCGCGCCCGCGAAAAGGTGGCTGAGCTCCGCGCCCGTGCCGATTCTGCGCGCGAGTTAACCCTAGATGCTGTTTTGTCTGATGCTTTGCCTGAAGGTGCGGCTTCAAACTTGATTGCTGAACTCCGCCGTGGTTACGCCTCAAAAGTTCAACAGCGCGATGCTCTGTCTGAAAAGTTGGGCGCCCAGCACCCGCAACTCCGCACTGCCGAGGCCGAAGTCACGTCCGCACAACGCGGCATTGAAACCGAACTTCGCCGCCTGTCACAAACCGCACAAATTGAATTGCAACGCGCGATCAAAACAGAGCAGGATTTGGCCTCCGGTCAGGCGCGTCTTAAGTCCAAAAAAAGCACAATCAGCGAAAGCCTCGTGCGTTTGCGTGAATTGGAACGCGAGGCCGCGGCCCGCCGTTCTGTCTATGAATCGCTTCTGCTCCGCGCTCGTGAAACCGGCCAGCAGGCGGGCATTTCAACAGCCAATACCACAATTGTGTCTGAGGCCGTTGCACCGCTCCGCCCCTATGGCACATCGCGCAAACTTATTGCGATTGGTGGTTTGGTCGCTGGCTTTATGCTGGGGGTAATGTTGGCTCTGCTGGGTGCATTATGGCGCGCGATCACAGTCGTGGATCCAGAACCCGCATTGGGTTTTGATGGTGAAACAGGCTTTCAGTCTGGCAGCCAAAACCCGCTGCCACAACGCTCGCCAAGCGGTGGTGATAACCGTGCTTACGCGCAGCACCAGCCAATGCCTGAACAAGAAAATACTAAAACAAATGCAAAAAACGAGGAAGCTGACTCCATGTATTACCCGTATCCCGCCCCGCAACACGGCATGATGCAAAATGGCATGATGATGATGGTTCCGCAGCCCATGACGCAACAACCCATGATGCAACAACCAATAATGCCGCACATGATGCAACCCGCGCCATACGGCTATCCCATAACGCAACAACCAATGATGCCCCAAATGATGCAGCCTTACGGGTATCCGCAGCCGCAAATGATGCAGCCGGTTATGCCACAAATGGTACCTCAAATGATGCAGCAACCCGTCATTCAGCCGGTCTATGTGGCAATGCCGCAGGCTGCTCCAGCCTATCAACCGGCACCGGCTCCCCAGCCTGCGCCAACAGCAGCAGCCCAAGATGCCAGCGACTACTCGGAAATTCGCGGCCGTTTGCAAGCCTTGCGCGATGGAATTGTTAATCTGGCTGATGGCCGCGAGCGCCTGTCCCGCCTCGGCTGATCTTTTGCGCATTTGCGCGTTGCATTGGCGCAAACTCATCGACAATGGTTCGTTCATGCTGCTATGGCCCACTCATAAACTGGACGGGGTGTGACCGCATGACTGCCGAAATCATTGATGGCAAAGCCATTGCCGAAGACGTTATTGCCAAAGTCAAAGCGGCCTCAGAAGCGCTCATTGCCAGCAAAGGCGTTACCCCGGGTCTTGCCGTGGTGATTGTCGGTGAAGACCCCGCCAGCCATGTTTATGTCGGCGCAAAAGCCCGTAAAGCCAAAGAGTGCGGTTTCAATTCTGTGCAGCGCACATTGCCGGCAGATGTGCCCCAGGCCGAACTTGCGGCTTTGATAGCCTCTCTCAATGCAGACACAAACATTAACGGCATTCTGGTTCAATTGCCTTTGCCTAAAGGTTTTGATCAAGAAGCCATCGTCCAATCAATCCAGCCTGAAAAAGACGTCGATGGTCTGACATTTGTCAACGCCGGCAAACTTGCCTCCGGTGATTTTGCTACCGGCCTGGCGCCCTGCACACCTGCCGGTTCAATGTTGATGATTAAGCGCCGCCACGGTGATGATTTGTCTGGGTTAACTGCCGTTGTGATTGGCCGATCAAACCTGTTTGGCAAACCGATGGGGCAATTGTTACTCGCCCATAACGCTACAGTCACGATGGCTCACAGCCGCACTAAAAATTTGGGCGATGCTTGCTGCACCGCTGATATTTTGGTCGCCGCTGTTGGCCGCGCTGAAATGGTGAAAGCCGGTTGGGTGAAGCCCGGCGCAACGGTAATTGACGTCGGCATCAACCGCGTTGAGAGTGAAGGCAAATCCAAGATCGTTGGCGACGTTGCCTATGGCGAAGTGTCGGCAGTTGCAGGTGCAATTACACCAGTTCCGGGCGGCGTCGGCCCGATGACCATTGCGATGCTGATGGCAAACACTGTCATTGCCGCCTGCCGTGCCAATGGCGTTGA
>JANMFT010000348.1:0-23786 GCA_031374255.1 Limoniibacter sp.
GCAATTGCGCAGGGCAAACCGGGTGAAGCCAAGGTGTGGATTAAACGCTATGGCAAAAACGCGGGCAAACCATCCGGGCGTGCGGGCCGCGCGCCGGATGTGAATAATGGCCTGCCCGATGGCGAAGTGCGGCTTTACGGCATTCACGTGGTGCGTGCTGCGCTGGATAATGCCAAACGCAAAAAGATCAAACTGCGCGCCACACTCAACGCGCTGATCCGGCTTGAGATCGCTGACCATACCAAAATGCCCTACCCGATTGAGGTGGTTGAGCCGCGCGCGCTCGATGAACTGGTCGGCAAAGATGCCGTGCATCAAGGCGCAGTGCTTGATTGCGCGGTGCTCAAAACGCGGCCCCTCAAAGCACTCAATGGCGAGACTCTGGTGCTGGTGCTTGATCAGGTTACCGACCCGCATAATGTTGGCGCGCTCATGCGCTCGGCAGTGGCGTTCAACGTCAAGGTTTTCATCACCACCATGCGTCATTCTCCCGATGAAACCGGCGTGATGGCAAAAGCCGCATCTGGTGCGCTTGAACATATTGAGCATATCACCGTGCGCAATTTGGGTGAAGCCATCGAGGCCTTGAATGATCAAGGTTATCAGACCGTTGGTCTTGATTCTGAAGGTGAGGATGTGCTCGAAAACACATTCTCAGGCAAACATGTCGCCTTGGTTTTGGGCGCTGAAGGCAAGGGACTTCGACAGAAAACCCGCAGTCTGATCTCAAATCTGGCGCGATTGGATATGCCGGGCGCAATACGCTCGCTCAATGTTTCCAATGCCGGAGCTATTGCGCTTTATCTTGCTCGAAAACATGTAGGCTGACATGACACGAATTTTGATGTGGTCGGGGCCACGCAACCTCTCAACCGCCATGATGCGCTCGTTCGGCGCGCGCGGTGATTGCGCAGTGTGGGATGAGCCGTTTTACGCGCCCTATTTGCGCGCCACCGGCAACGACCACCCGATGCGCGAAGACACGCTTGCGGCCTATGAAAACGACGCCGCCAAAGTGTCAGCCGCATGCGCCGCGCCAGCGCCCGATGGTTCGGCGCATTATTACCAAAAGCACATGACCCACCACATGCTCGACAGTTTTGATCTGTCATTCATGGATGGGGCCATAAATGTGTTTTTGCTGCGCGCACCTGAACGTGTGCTCGCCAGCTACACTGAAAAATGGGAAACCGTCACACTGCACGATATCGGCTTTGACACACAGTCGGCTTTGTTTGACCGTATTGCGCAAAAAACCGGTAGCGCGCCAATTGTGCTCAATTCATCTGACGTGATCCGTGCGCCTGCTGAAACGCTGCAAAAACTGTGCCGCGCCATCGGTATTTCATGGACGACCAACATGCTGCATTGGCCGGCTGGAATTCACGCCAGCGACGGCGTCTGGGCAAAACACTGGTATAATGCGGTGGAGCAATCGACCGGCTTTAAGCCATCGATTGAAAAGCCGCTGCCCGTTTTACCAAGCCACTTGCAAAAAATCGCCGATGCAGCGCGCCCGCATTATGAAAAGCTGCTGGCATACGCTATCTTATGATACGCGTGCGAAATGGCCGAAAAAGACAAAATCAAACTTGATTCTTCAGTTTTAAGGCAAATCCCACGTGGCATATGGGCTCTCGGCTTTGTATCAATGTTCATGGATATTTCTTCAGAAATGATCCATGCGCTGCTGCCGATCTACCTCGTCACAGTGCTTGGCACGTCCACACTGGCGGTCGGAATTATTGAAGGCATCGCCGAAGCCACCGCCTCAATCACCAAAGTATTTTCAGGCGCGCTGTCCGACTGGATCGGCAAGCGCAAAGTGCTGGCTGTCATCGGTTACGGATTGGCTGCATTCACCAAGCCGATATTTCCGCTAGCTGGATCATTTGGCCTCATTGTTGCAGCACGTTTCATTGACCGTATCGGCAAAGGTATTCGCGGCGCACCGCGAGACGCATTGGTGGCTGACATTACACCGCAGCATTTGCGGGGTGCCAGCTTCGGTCTTCGGCAATCGCTCGATACAATTGGTGCTGCCATTGGCCCGCTGATTGCCATTGGCCTGATGCTGGTCACGGCAAATCATTTTCAAACCGTGTTTTGGGTGGCGGTTATTCCAGCATTCATTGCATTTGCGCTGATTGCTTTTGCAGTCCAAGAGCCGCCGCAAAAAGCCAAAACCGATAAAGTGCGATTTCCGTTGCAACGCAGTGAAATCGTCAAACTTCCACCGGCATATTGGGCAGTCGTGGCCTTAGCGACTGTGTTTACGTTGGCGCGCTTCAGCGAAGCGTTTTTGATTTTGAAAGCACAGGATGTCGGGCTGCCTCTTGCGTATATTCCGGCAGTTCTTGTGCTGATGAGTTTGGCCTATGCGCTGTCAGCCTACCCCGTTGGCGTCATAGCAGATGGCTCAAACGGTCGCACAAAAATGCTGGTTTCGGGTCTTGTTTTGCTGGTCGTAGCCGACATTGTACTCGGTTTTGCAAACACGATTGCGATGACTGGCATTGGCATTATCTTATGGGGCCTTCATATGGGTTTCACACAAGGTGTGCTTGCCGCATTGATTGCTGACAGCGCACCGGCGAGCCTTCGTGGCACTGGTTTTGGAATTTTTAATCTCATAACCGGCATTGCAATGCTGATTGCAAGTATTCTTGCTGGCTTCCTTTGGGACACATTCGGGTCACAAGCCACGTTTTTTGCCGGTGCATGTTTTGCAAGCATTACATTGATTGGTATTTACGGCTTTAAGGCGAACATCAGAAATACAGTTGGATAAATGGTGCCCCCGGCAGGATTCGAACCCGCGACCTTCGGTTTACAAAACCGCTGCTCTACCAACTGAGCTACAAGGGCATCACGGGGTTGCGATAATCAAAATTGCGCGCGCGGTAAAGCCAAAAATGAAGGTTTAACCAAAGTGACATCAAACAAATTGTGTCATTTTGATTTTACGGATCCATGATATATGCCTTTACAGCCAAGAACGTGTCAGGGCGGGGCTTAGCCAACCAAATGAACAAACCAAAAAGTGAACTTCGCGCAGCAATAGGCGAGCATAAGGGCGCTCTGGTTGCCGTTGGCCTGTTCAGCGCTGTGGTTAATTTGCTGATGCTGGTCGGGCCGCTGTTTATGTTGCAGGTTTATGATCGCGTTTTGGCCAGCCGTTCATCGGCCACGCTTTTGGTTTTGCTGATTATTGTGATCTTTCTTTACGGCATGATGGGCTTTCTTGACCATTTGCGTGGTCGCATTCTGGCGCGGGTTGGCGCTGGATTTCAGGCAAAACTTGATGGCCGCGTGTTTGATGCAGTGCTGAGGCAAGCAGAGGTGCCCGCGTTTCGCGACCGCCCTGCTTCCGGCCTTCGCGATCTGTCAACCATCCAAGGCTTACTGGCTTCGCCTTTGCCGGGCGCACTGTTTGATTTGCCGTGGGCACCTTTATTCATTGTGCTCCTCTTCATTTTCCACCCTCTTATGGGCTGGTTCGCTATAGGCGGCGCGGTATTGCTGGTGGTGCTGGCAATATGGAACCAGATCGCTACCAAGCAGGCACAGGAATCTGCGGTGAAATTGGCAGCTGAAGCCGAAAGCCGAACCGAAATTACCCGTAAACAAGTGGAAACAGTCCGCGGGCTTGGCATGACTGCACCCTTGGTTGCGCTGTGGAACAAGGCCCGCAAAGAATCGCTTATTGCTTTGATGCACGCAGCGGATTCCGGTGGTGGCATTTCAGCGACAACCAAAGCTTTCCGTATGTTTTTGCAATCCGGTATTTTGGCACTTGGCGCATGGCTGGTGCTGCAAGGCCAACTGACTGGCGGCGCCATGATTGCCGGTTCCATTTTGCTTGGCCGTGCGTTGGCACCAATTGAACAATCTGTTGGTCAATGGGGCCAAATGCAGCGTGCCAACCTGTCATGGCGCAATCTTGATCAACTGCTGCGCGGTGTGCCGGTCATCGCTTCACCTATGGAATTGCCAAGGCCAAATGCGCATTTGCGCGTAGAAAATTTGGCAGTGGTTCCTCAAGGTGAAAAAGTGCCAACGGTGCAAGGTCTTAATTTCGAAGTTCTTCCCGGCGAAGCGGTTGCGGTGATTGGCCCAAGTGCGTCCGGTAAATCCAGTCTAGCGCGTGCTTTGGTTGGCCTTTGGCCAGCAATTCACGGCTCAATCCGGCTCGGGGGCGCTGAACTTGGCCAATATGACCGTGACCGGCTTGGAAGCCTGCTTGGTTATCTGCCGCAGGATGTGATTTTGTTTCCGGGCACAGTCCATGAAAACATTGCCCGGTTCGACAAAGACGCAAAATCCGAAGATGTTGTGAAAGCCGCAAAAGCCGCCGGCGCTCATGACCTTATTTTGGGCCTGCCGCAGGGCTATGATACGGTGGTGATGGAAAATGGCGGCAAGCTTTCAGGTGGCCAGCGGCAACGCATTGGGTTGGCCCGCGCTTTTTATGGCGATCCTGTTATGCTTGTTCTGGATGAACCCAACTCCAGTCTCGATGACACGGGAACACAGGCGCTTAATCAAGCAATTGCGCATGCCAAACGTGCCGGTCAAAGTGTATTGATCATGTCGCACCGGCCCTCGGCTCTGGCGGAATGCGACAAAGTTTTGATGCTGGAAAGCGGTCGTCAACGTGCATTTGGCCCGCGCGATGAAGTGTTGCAGCGTGTGCTGAAAGGCACGGCATCATTGGTCACAATACCGGCTCGCGGCACGGCGTGAGGATAGGCAAATGGCTGCTAAAAACCCTTGGTCACCCCGTAAGCAAATCCTGACTGGTGCACTTGCAACGGTGTTCGGCGTGGGAGCATTTGCGGCCTGGGCTGCTGTTACTGAAATCAACGGCGCAGTCGTCGCGGGCGGGCTCATTCAAGTGGCCGAACGCCGCCAGCAAATTCAACATCCATTCGGCGGGGTTGTTTCTGAAATTGCGGTGCGCGACGGTCAGCGCGTCAAGGCAGGCGATACCATTATCCGGCTGGATGATACTGAGCTCAAAGCGCAGTCGGCACTCCTCACCCGTGCGATTTTTGAAGCACAGGCACGTCTTGATCGATTAACGACCGAAGTGCTCACCAAAGATACTTTGGTGTTTCGAAACGGCTTGCTAACGCAAGCGGAAGCCGAGCCAAGCCTCAAAGCTGTCTTGCTTGATGAAACCAGCCTTTACGTCACCCGCCGCGATGGTGTTCTTCAAAACGTCAAGCAATTGGAGGAGCGCAAAGCGCAAACCGAAGCGGTTATCAATGGCCGTGAGCGCCAGCTTGAAGCCAGCAAGACGCAACTGGATTTGATCAATAGTGAACTGGCCGGTGCTGAAGGACTGTTAAAAAAGAAACTCATTGAAGTGACCCGCGTATCTTCATTGCGCCGCGAGGCCGCCCGGCTGCTCGGTTCCATCGGCGAGCTTGAAGCCGGGATTGCCGAGGCCCGCAGTTCAATAGCCGGTTATGAAATAGAGAAACTACGCTTTTTATCGCAATGGAGCGAGAAAGCTCAAGAAGAGCAGCGCGCCTTGCAACCCAAAGAGGCTGAAAACCGCGAGCGCATCTCCGTTATTGGAAAACAGCTTGAACGTTTGAGTTTGACCGCCCCTATGAATGGCGTTGTCTATGGCATGAAGGTATTTACCATTGGTGGCGTCGTGCCGGCAGGCGGTGAAATCGCAGCTATTATCCCCGATGATGCCAAATTGGTTTTCACAGTGCGGGTTGAGCCCACGCAAGTTGACCGTCTGGTCATTGGGGAAGATGCAATCGTCCGGTTCCCAAGCTTCAATTCTCATACGACTCCTGAACTTGAAGGCGAGCTCAAATATATCTCTGCAGATGTTTTGACAGACCCCAATACCAACGTGTCCTATTATACGGCAGAGGTGGTTCTTAAACCCGGTGCGATTGAAAAGCTTGGCAATAAAACGCTCATTCCCGGCATGCCTGTTGAAACCTTTATCCAAACCGGCGCCCGATCCCCGCTATCGTTCATGGTCAAACCATTTACTGATTATATTGATTACGCGTTCCGTGAAGAGTGAGTTTAACCTCCGATGAAGCTCGCTTTTATCCCATCTGATACACCGCGCGCGCGCAGCGCGGCAAAACAGCTTATTGCTATTTATGGAGACGTTCCGGAAGCTGAAGCCGATGTTCTCGTGGCACTCGGCGGCGACGGGCATATGCTGCAAATGCTGCACAGCGCGCTTAAAACCGGCACACCAATTTATGGTATGAACCGCGGTTCTGTGGGCTTCATGATGAACGCCTTTCACGCTGAGGATTTGGAGGAACGTATCAAAGCTGCAATGCCGGAAACGATCCGTCCGCTTGAAATGACTGCAATTGATGCTGGCGGCAAAGTATGGGTTGCCAAAGCGTTCAACGAAGTATCGCTTCTGCGCCAATCGTTCCAAGCCGCCAAACTGCGCGTAACGGTAGACGCAAAAGTGCGGCTCGACGAACTTGTCTGTGATGGCGTTATGGTGGCAACGCCGATAGGCTCGACGGCTTACAATCTTTCCGCCCATGGCCCGATTTTGCCGGTTGATGCACCATTATTGGCACTGACGCCGGTGAGCGCTTTTAGGCCCCGTCGCTGGCGCGGCGCACTGCTGCCATCTAAATCCCGCGTTATTTTAGAAGCACTCGAGCCTGACAAACGTCCGGTCAACGCTGTTGCCGATCACACCGAGGTGAAATCTATCATTCGCGTTGAAATCGTCCAAAGGCAGGATGTTTCCGCACGCATTCTGTTCGACGAAGCCCATTCTTGGGAAGAGCGCATTTTAACCGAGCAGTTTCGAGGTTAAGTCTATGTATTCAAGACCGGATTTGCGCCTGTTCAAACTCCCGATTTTGCACCAACATAAACTTAAGCACGCCATTTTTTCAAATATTCGCCGGTAATTTCGAACAGACGCTCCGCGCCGAAACTCGGGTCATGGCCTGCATGCACAGTTTTGATGGGCAAACTGCGGAGATATTCAAATGTTTTTACATAGTGCTCAATGTTTGAATGATGCAAATTGTCGAGCAAGGGCCCGTCATAAATGGCATCGCCTGAAAACAACGTGCCGGTTGCCTTTTCCCAAAGGCCTATCCCACCCGGTGAATGCCCCGGCAAATGCAAGACTTCAAAGTGACGGTCACCGATATCAATAATATCGCCGCCAGAAATAATGGTGGCGTGAGGCGCGGCTTTGGTGGTGAAAGTCGAGATATCATAGCCCTCAAAAGGTATCGCCGTGATCATCGGCCCTGAAATTTCATATCCATCAATTGGCGGCAGTAGAAGCGTTGCAATATCCATCGGGTCGAACCCCGTCCCGCCAAGGCTGGTGAGACGCTCAGGGTGAACCAGGCCCTCGTGCTCCGCCTCATGCACGAGGCATTCGCCAAACTCGTGGTGGCAGCCGATGTGATCAATATGAACGTGTGTTGCGACCGCCGTTACAGGCTTATCCAAAAACTCCGCCGCAAAAGTGCGAAGGCTTTGCACGCCAACGCCGGTATCAACCATCAAATCCCGCTCGCGACCGCGAATGTGCCAAATGTTGCACCGCAAAAGCGGCACAACATGAGGCTCAGTAATCAACGATATATCATCGGTGATGTGGGTTCGCTCAAACCACGAACCGGCAATAGGAAACAGCATATCAATGTAGCCTGATCAGTTAATGGCCGAAGCGATTTTGCCCCGCGCCAACACCCAATACAGAACAGCCGCAACCGTAAAGCCTGCAACAATACTCAAATCACCTCCGCCGAGCACCGAAGCGGCAAATGGCGAGGTGAACAGGGCCGTCGCGGTGCAAAGTGTTGCAGCAATCGCACCCGCAAGGCCGGCAATGATGGCAGGCATGCCGAAACTACCATACAAACCGCCGCTGTCGCTCAATAAATCTTCGCCTTTGTATTTTGAATTACGCAAGTAAATATCCATGACATAAACACCCGTCCAAGGCGCAAGCCAAATCACCATCAGTGAGAGAAACGCAATAAACGTCGCCGTGAAATCATAAAAGAAGATCGCATAGGCCGCCGCAGCGCTGGCAAGCACCGCATCAATCATTATGGCGGCCGGGCGTGACATCCGAAGGCCAAGTGCCAGAAGTGACATGCCGGAACTATAGGTGTTGAGGAAGTTGTTCGAAATTGTCCCCATCAACACGACCAGCACAAATAAGGTGAAATACCAGCTATACAAAATGCCTGCAAAACCGCCAACCGGGTCGGCGAGATCTGCTGCCTTTGATGCGTAATAGCCAACAGCAGTTAATCCAACGGAAGGGAGAAAGGCGCCCAGCGCCGTCCAAAATGTAATTGCTGAACCGGATGTGACGCGCGGCAGATATCGTGAATAATCCGCTGGATAGTTGGCATAGCTGAACGGCAAAGCGGCCACCAAACCAAATGCGATTGAAAGCGTTGCCCAATCAGCGCTTGTTGCCACTGCATTGGGGTCAAGCGGAGCCGCAGACCAAACCTGCGGAACCACACCGAGCATTATCAGGCCCATCGCCCAAGTTGAAATCCGCTGCATCCAAATAATGGTTGCATGACCAAGTATGGCAACGCCAAACGTCACAACAGAAAGCAGCAGAAGTGCAATAGCTTTTCCGACAGGCCCAAGTGGAAAGCCTAAAATTTCAGCCAGAGAAAACAACGCGAATGCACCAAGCGCCAGATTTACCGCCTCCCAACCAATCACGGTAATCCATGACAGCAATGTTGGCACCGCGTTGCCGCTGCGCCCAAACGCGGCACGGCTGATAATCATCGTTGCAGTGCCAACGCGCGCGCCGGGAATACCGCCATAACCAACCAGAAGATAAAAAAGGCTGCCGAGAATGACGACAGTCCACATTTGCGCGGGGCTAAGCCCCATGCTGTTTATGAAATAGCCGGAAATAATAAACGTCAGCACCAGGTTGGCACCCGCCCAAACCCAAAACAAATCGCGGGGCTTACCGTTTCGTTCCGCATCCGGAATAAGATTGATTCCGTTTTGTTCAACCGAGAATGCTTTATCACCTGTCGCGCCAAACGTGTGCGCTTGAACTGTATCAACCATCGTAAGCCCCTCCCAAAGCTATATTAAGATAGTGATAGCTATAATCAGACTATCGCTGTGTCAAATTGAATTATGAGGTAAGGAGCAGTTATAAAAAGTCGCAACTCCAAACCGCGAATCGACGATGAATGCCTCAATCCGCCCCTAACGACACATCATCAAGACTTTATCCGATTGGGAAGGTAGCGATTGCCGCTGGCGTAAGCGTGCAAACGGTTCGGCTGTGGGAGCGTCTCGGCTATGTCGAAGCATTGCGCAGTAAAGGGAAACAACGGATGTTTTCCGGGGATGCACTGCGGCAAGTTACTGAACGGGCAGCATCAAACCGGCGGCAAAAAGAGCAAACCCGCGTTAGTGCTTCTGCCGACACTGATTTGGCTTCAACAGGTATCCGGATAAAGCGCGCGCGGCTGGAAAAGGGTTTGACGCAAGCTGAGGCCGCCGAAATGGCCGGCGTCTCCCGTTCGTTTATCGCTTCTGTCGAACGCGGCGAGTCCGGTGTTTCACTACAAACTCTGGCCCGTCTTGCCGATGCCTATGGCATACCGCTCAGCAAGTTTGCGGGCACAATCGAAACTGTCGGGCGTGTTATCCACTCCACCGAACGTCCGCGCACTGTTATTGCCGGAAGCGTAACCTGGGAGGAACTCGCCGCACCCGGGCGGCATGATTTCGAACCCGCTTTGCTTTATATTCCGCCGGGGCAAACCAGCGGTGGACTTGTACTGCGCCCCGGCGATATTTTTGCATACGTTATGCAAGGTGAAATCACCTTCGAATTTGGCGACACCGGCGAAGTCTCAAAACTCAATGTTGGTGACGCCCTGACTGCTGCAGGTGGAACGCCATTTTCATGGAAAAACGGCGGCAAAACCACGGCTGTTTGCCTTTGGGTTGAAGTTATCTCATCATTGAAAAAATCCGAATAGTTTAAGCAGCCAAACACTTGCCACAAGTGCCGCGCAATTCGACAACCGAATGTGCAAGTGCAAATCCGGTTTTCTCTGACACGGTTTTCAGCTCTTGGCTCAGTGTTGCGTCCTGCACTTCATCAACTTTGCCGCAGGTTCCGCAAATCGCAAACGCAACACTGTCCACGCCATCGCAACCGACATGCTGGCAGGCGACAAACGCGTTCAGGCTTTCCAGCCGGTGCACAAAGCCGAGTTCCACCAGTTTTTCCAAAGCGCGGTAAACCTGCAACGGCGCGCGCAAACCCTCGCCGCGAAGTGCGTCCAAAATCGCGTAAGCACTCAGCGGCGCTTTGGAATTATTTAGCGCACCGAGAACCAGCGTCTGGTTGCGTGTTAGATCATCCTTGGCATGGGCACTGCCATGATGATGGTGGTGTGGCGCATGGCCGTGATTATGGTCCTGGCTCATTTTATGTTTTTGCCATGTTTGGAAGGAGTTTCACAAGTGGAGACAGGCTCACAACGAACAGCAAAAGCGCAGCCACGATAATGCTGGGGCCTGAAGGCGTGTCAAACGTAAGCGACCCGTAAAGCCCGCCAATAATGGCGGCAACACCGCAGATTGCCGCCACAATCGCCATCTGCTCAGGGCCGGTCGCAAACCGTCGCGCCGTTGCTGCCGGAATAATCAGCAGCGCAGTAATAAGCAGAACACCGGTTATTTTCATGGATATCGCAACCAGCACCGCCAGCAGTAGCATAAAAATCAAGTTTGCCCGTTCGCCTTTTACGCCTTCTGCTTCAGCCAAATCGGCACTCACAGTAATTGCAAAAAGCGGGTTCCATATCCAAGTGAGCACGGCCAATACCATGGCGCCTCCTGCATAAATCACGGCTATGTCCAGCTTTGAAATAGCGAGAATATCGCCAAACAAAAGACCCATCAAATCGAACCTGATCCACGTCATAAACGCCAGCACCACAAGACCAATCGCAAGAGATGAATGCGCAAGCAGACCGAGCAACGCATCAGCAGACAATGAAGCCCGCTTTTGCATGGCCATCAAAGCCAGCGAGACAGCAACCGACACCACAAACACTGAGAGCGTGAGATTGACATTCATGAGCAGGCCAAGCGCAACACCCAGCAAAGCTGCGTGAGAAAGCGTATCGCCGAAATAGGCCATGCGTCGCCAAATGATAAAGCAGCCGATCGGTCCGGTGACCAGCGCCACGCCGATACCACCGATGATCGCTCTTATGAAAAAATCATCCAGCATGTTTGCCCACCGTTTCGTGCGAATGTTTCTCATGATGGTGCCCGTCATCGGGGTGGCAATGATCGGTGATCGTGCCATCGGCATGGGAAACGCGCCCGTCGGGCAAATGGGTGTGGTCATGGTTGTGCTCATAAATCGCTAAAGACGCCGAATCACGCGCACCAAAAAGACGCTGAAACGCATCACTTTCTGCAACCATGCGTGGTGTGCCTTGGCAGCACATATGGCCATTCAAACAAATCACTTTGTCCGTTGCAGCCATCACCACATGCAAATCATGGCTGACCATCAATATGCCGCAGCCGGTTTCGTCACGCACCGCTTTGATCAAATCATAAAGCGCGGCTTCGCCGGTGAAATCAACGCCCTGCACAGGTTCGTCCAGCACCAACAAATCAGGCTTACGGGCAATGGCTCGCGCCAGCATTACACGCTGCAATTCACCGCCGGAAAGGTTGCGGATTTGCGCGCTTGCAAGTTGCTCAACACCAGTTTGCGCCAGCGCTTTTTCAATCTCGCGTCCCGCAACTTTGCCGGTTAGCTGCATGAACCGCTCAACGCTCAAAGGCAGTGTCCAATCAACGCTGAGCTTTTGCGGCACATAGCCAACATTTAGATTGGCGCGCCGGACCACTTTGCCCTCATCAGGCTTCAGAATACCGAGCGCCATTTTCGCAGTGGTGGATTTTCCGGAGCCGTTGGGGCCAATTAAAGTGACAATCTCGCCGCGTTTCACACCAAACGAAATGCCGCGCGCGATCCAGCGCCCGTTGCGGTTTACGCCGCAACTTTCAAGACAAACAAGGGTTTGGTCAGGCAAAGCAGAGTGCTCCAAATGCTGTTGGCAGCTTACTAGCACCCGCTTGACATCTTGTATATGTTATATAGTTACATATTAAGAGTTTGAAATGACCCCAATTGGAGTTGCTATGAAATCCTTTCGCACTGCCATTTTATCCACTGCATTTCTGGCAGCCACATCATCATTCGCTTGGGCCGAAGTCAAAGTCGTGGCCTCGATCAAGCCGGTTCACTCTTTGGTTGCATCCATAATGGAAGGCGTCGGGTCGCCCTCGCTGATCGTGCAAGGTTCAGCCTCGCCGCACACCTATAGTCTTAAGCCATCGCAAGCCGATGAGTTGCAAAACGCTGATGTTGTGTTCTGGGTTGACCATGAACTTGAGGCGTTTTTAGAAAAGCCAATTGAAACAATTGCCACCAAAGCAAAATCAGTTGAGCTGCTCGACAATGATTTAATCCCTAAATTGCCGCCACGCGAAACTGGCAACTTTGACGCCCATGACGACGAGCCGGTTGCTGAAGCTGGCCACGATCACGGCGAAGAGGTTGATGTTCACGCATGGCTCGACCCGCAAAATGCACTGCTTATGGTTGCTCAAATTGAAAAAACTTTGGTTGAGGCAGACCCTGCCAACGCTGCAAAATATACTGACAATGCAGTGAAGCTAAAAGCTGATATAACGGCCTTGCAAACCGAAATTCAAACCGCGCTTGAGCCCACAAAAGGCAAAGGCTTTATTGTGTTTCACGACGCCTACCAGTATTTTGAAAAACGGTTTGGTGTGACTATTTTGGGTTCAATTACCACAAGTCCGGAAGTGATGCCCGGGGCAGAGCGTTTAACTGAGTTGAAGGCGAAACTCACAAACCTTAAAGCATCCTGTGTTTTTGCTGAACCCAATTTTGAACCAAAACTCGTTAATGCCATTGTTGAAGGTACACCTGCTAAAACCGGGACTCTCGATCCGGAAGCTGCAGGAATCGAAGAAGGCCCTGCCCTCTATGGCAATATGATGCGCGGCATTGCGACGTCGATCCGCGATTGCCTCGCGCAAGCAAGCTGATTGTTTCTGCTTGATTAGTCGCCTGCTTTAGCGTCAATTTCGCCAAACAAATTTCGGCGCTGGCGGGAACATTATGGCGAATGCACAAATCGGCTTGATCGGGCTTGGCACAATGGGCGCAGCGTTGGCTCTCAACATCGCAGAAAAAGGTTTCCCGATTGCGGTGTTCAACCGCACCACCGACAAGACAAAAGCGTTCATCGCGGAGGCAGGCCCGCTTGCACCTAAGATTACACCTTGCGACACACTGAAAGCGCTCGTCGCCGCTATAAAGCAGCCGCGAGCGATAATACTCATGGTGCCAGCAGGTGAAGCCGTCGATGAACAAATTACCGCCTTGCGCCCGCTGCTCGACAAAGCCGATATGATCATTGATGCCGGCAATGCAAACTATACCGACACCAATCGCCGCGCTGCGGAGGCCGCTAAAAACGGCGAAGCGTTTCTCGGCATCGGTGTTTCCGGCGGCGAAGAAGGCGCGCGGCACGGCCCTTCCATTATGGGCGGCGGGCCAAAAGTTTTCTGGGATCGCGTCGCGCCCATCCTCAAAGCGATTGCTGCCAAATACACCGATGGTTCACCGTGCGCCGCATGGATGGGTGAAGCCGGTGCAGGGCATTTCGTCAAAATGGTGCATAACGGCATTGAATATGCCGACATGGAAATGATCGCCGAAGTTTATGGCGTGATGCGCGACGGCATGAAAATGACCGCCAAACAATGCGGCGCAGTTTTTGACCATTGGAACCACGGCAGGTTACGCTCTTATCTCATTGAAATATCAGCCAAAGTTGCTGAAGCCATCGACCCTTCCACCGGCAGCGCTGAACTTGATATTATCGTGGATTCAGCTGGCCAAAAAGGCACAGGCCGCTGGACAGCGGTTGAAGCGCAGCATCTTGCAACCCCGGTCACCGCGATTGAAGCCGCCGTCGCCGCCCGCAACATTTCAGCCCTTCGCGAGCAACGCAAACTCGGTCAGGAACTGTTTGGTGCTGCACCAAAGCGCATTCCTGTGAGAACATTGCCCGTCGACCACTTGGAACATGCACTGATTGCGGGCAAAATCCTCTGCTATGCGCAAGGCTTTGATATGCTGGCGAAAGCCTCGACAGAATTTAAGTGGGATTTGCCTTTGCCGGAAATTGCCCGTGTCTGGCGCGAAGGCTGCATCATCCGTTCTGCCATGCTCAACGATATGGCGTCTGCTCTAACCGAAGATTACGACCGCAACTTGATGTTTGCGCGCCGCTTCACGCGGCTTCTTAAAACCAACCAAGCTCATTTGCGCGGCGTGGTTGCAGCGGGCGCAAAATACGGCTTGCCAGTCCCTGCCCTCAGCGCGGCGCTTTCATATTTTGACATGATGCGCACCGCGCGCGGCACAGCCAATATGATCCAAGGTCAGCGTGATTTCTTTGGCGCCCATGGCTTTGAACGCTTCGATAAGAAAGGCGCGCATCACGGCCCTTGGGGCAGCCACGGGGACTGAATGCATTTTGCATTGCCACGCGATCTCCCGCAGCAAAAGGGCGTGGCAAAGTCTGTCACATTAAATTGCAGTTTTCGCGTGTAATTTGTATGTCGAGTCGAAAACACCAACACAATGCAGCCATAAATGCCAACACAGCTTTCAGCCTTCTTAGCGCCCGGTAGTTTCTTTCGTGGCAATCTGCATACCCATTCCACGCGGTCAGATGGCGTATTGTCGCCCGAAGAAGTCTGCCGCCGCTACCGTGCAGAAGGCTATGATTTTCTGGCCCTGACAGATCATTTCATCGGTGCTTACAAATACCCTATCGTGGATACAGTTCCCTTCAGGACGAATGATTTCACCACGATCTTGGGCGCAGAAGTTCACTCAGGCAAAATGGAAAACGGTGAGCTTTGGCATATTCTGGCAGTTGGCATGCCCGCTGATTTCGAACCGTCCAATTCACCCGGATTTATACCGGTTGATAATCAAGAAACAGGCCCAGAGTTGGCTGCACGCGCAGTTGCTGCTGGCGCGTTTGTGGCTATTGCCCACCCGCAATGGTCGGGCCTCACGGTGGCAGATGCTCGCTCTATTGCCTCCGCACATGCTGTTGAAACCTATAATCACGGCTGCGCGACAGGGTGTGACCGGCCCGATGGCTTTGCCGTACTGGACCAGCTTCTGGCCGAGGGTAAACGCCTTAACCTTATTGCCACCGACGACGCACACTTCAGCGAGCCGGATCATTTTGGCGGCTGGGTGATGGTGAAGTCTAAGGCTAATGAGCCGGAAGCTTTATTGGCCGCACTTAAACGCGGTGACTATTATTCCAGCCAAGGACCAGAACTGCGTAGCGTGACCATTACTGAAAAAGAAGTGCATGTTGAAATGAGCGCCTGTGTTTCAATGATTGTGTCTGGCTCCGGCACCGCGGCGAAAGCCGTGCATGGCCACTCTATGACCAAGGCTGTTTTGCCGCTTGAACGCTTTAAAAACTCACCGTTCATACGGGTTACCGTGATTGATGCGGCAGGCAAACGCGGCTGGAGCAACCCGCATTATTTTTGAAATGGGAGTTGGAATTTTTGTTCCAATTAGTCATGTCATGTGTTTATTTACGGCCACTTGATCACGAGCCTTGCCCCATATGACGATTGCCAACTTTGAAGATTTGCGTGCACATATTGCTGCAACCGCCAATCAGCTTCCCAAAAAACTGGCTCAGGCCGCCCATTATGCGCTTGCACACCCGGATGATATTGCCCTCGGCACTGCGGCCAGCATTGCGACTGCGGCACATGTGCAACCATCAACGCTTGTGAGGCTGGCGCAGCAGCTGGGCTTTCGCGGATTTTCTGATTTTCAATTGGTATTTCGCAGCCGCCTCAAAGTACGCGCCTCAACCTATGAAGAACGTTTGGCACAACTTGAAAGCGGGGCTGTATTAGCAGACCCCGACGCTGCTCTGCTTACTGGGTTTATCAAAGCGGCGCGGCAATCACTTGAAACATTGGCAAACACTTTAGACGCCGGTATTTTTTCGCAAGCGGTCAAGATGTTGGCAAAGGCTGATATTATTTATGTCGTGGCGCGTCGCAGGTCTTATCCTTTAGCATCTCATATGAGCTACGCGTTTTCGCAGCTTGGCGTTAGGGCCATTCTGCTCGATAGCGCCAACCATACCGATATGGAACAGCTCAAACTAGTGGGCGCAAGTGACAGCGCTATTCTTTGTAGTTTTGCGCCTTATGCGCCTGAAACTGTGTCTTTCGCGGCCAGTCTTGTTGCAAAAAATGTGCAGTTTTTGGCCATTACCGATTCTGCATTATCGCCATTGGCCGCAACGGCAACGCATTGGCTGGAAGTGGCTGAGAGTGATTTTGCCGGATTCCGCTCTTTGTCCGCAGGCATGGCTCTGGCAACGGCTTTGCCGGTGGCGATTGCAGACCATCGCCGTTTGAACGCTTAGGCGATGGCGTTCTCACTCCGCCAACTTCAATATTTTGTTGCAGTCGCCGAGAAGGGCTCCGTTTCCGGTGCGGCGCATACGCTGTCGATTTCGCAGCCAGCCATAACCGAAGCGATAAAAGATTTGGAGCATGATCTCGGCGTGACATTGTTTGAACGCCATTCGCGCGGCCTTAATACCACCTATAAAGGCCACCAGTTTCTGCGCCATGCCAAGTCTATTTTAACCAGCGTGTCTGATGCCCGCCGCACATTTTCCAGCGAAGACGATACGGCCAAAGGCACACTTCAACTTGGTGTCACGTCGCTGGTTGCAGGCTATGTTTTGTCCGATATTCTAGCGCGTTATCGCCGCGCCAACCCCAATGTCAGCGTGACCGCAATTGAAGATAATGGTGAGTATCTGGAACATTTGCTAATCGGCGGTGAACTTGATGTTGCCGTCATGGTGATTTCCAACCTGCGTGACCGTATGGCCTTGCAAGCTGAAATTCTGGAAGTTTCCCCCTACCGCCTTTGGCTTCCGCTTGGCCACCGCTTGTCAGCGCAGCAAAGTATTTCGCTCAGCGATGTTACTTCTGAACCGCTCATCATGCTGACTGTCGATGAGATTGAGGAAGCAACAGTGAAGCTGCTGAGCGCGCTTGGCCAAAAGCCGCAAATTGCATTTCGCACACGCTCGGTTGAGGCCGTGCGTAGTCTTGTTGCCACCGGCGCGGGTGTGTCGCTTTTGCCAGATTTGGTTTACCGGCCATGGTCGCTAGAGGGCGACAGAATCGAATATCGCGATGTTTCCGGCACATTGCCAGTAGTGCAAGTCGGCATCGTTTGGCGCAAAGGCTCAAACCTTTCCCGCGCCGTGCGGGATTTCATCGGCGTCGCGCAAGCGCAGCGCAGCAACCGGCAGCGATGATATCGGAATTTCCTATATCCTTATTCTGATAAATGAATTTGTTTTGCTGCGTTTTGCGCTAACAATTACAACAGCGCGGCAACATGGAACTGCCGCGGATAGGGAGATTGATCCATGAAGACCTTTTTGAAAACCTGCACCGCTATCGCGGTAGCACTTTCGGCCACAGCACCGGCTTTTGCCGACATGAAAATGGAAATGGGCGTCGGCGAGGGCAAGCTCAGTATTGTAGCATGGGCTGGTTATATTGAGCGCGGCGAGACCGACAAGAATTATGACTGGGTCACTGAGTTCGAGAAAAAAACCGGTTGTATGGTTTCACAAAAAACAGCTGCCACATCCGATGAGATGGTTGCGTTGATGAATGAGGGCGGCTTTGACCTTGTTACCGCTTCAGGCGACGCTTCGTTGCGTTTGATTGCCGGTAAGCGCGTGCAGGAAATCAACACCGCACTTATTCCATCCTACAGCACGATTGATCCAAGGCTGCAAAGCGCCGCTTGGCACACTGTTGATGGCAAGCATTATGGCGTGCCTTACGTGTGGGGCGCTAACGTGTTGATGTATAACACCAATGTTTTCAAAGAAGCGCCAAAAAGCTGGAACGTTGTTTTTGAAAAGATGGACCTGCCTGACGGCAAATCAAACGAGGGCCGTGTTCAGGCTTATGATGGCCCGATCCATATTGCTGATGCCGCCAATTATCTCATGTTCCATAAGCCAGAACTCGGCATTAAAGACCCGTATGAGTTGAATGAAGCTCAATACAAGGCAGCACTCGATTTGCTCCGTGTGCAGCGCACTTTGGTCGGTCGTTATTGGCACGATGCGTTTATTCAGATCGATGATTTCAAGAACGAAGGTGTTGTCGCTTCCGGTTCTTGGCCATTCCAGGTGAACGTGCTTTCCGCTGATAAAGACGCGATGGCTAAAACTCCAATCGCTTCAACCTTCCCTGAGGAGGGCATCACGGGCTGGGCCGATACAACAATGCTTGCAGCCGATTCTGCCAACACAAATTGCGCCTACATGTGGATGGAGCATTCCATCGCGCCAAAAGTGCAGGGTGATCTTTCGGCCTGGTTTGGCACTGTGCCATCCGTTCCGGCAGCATGCACCGGCAATGCATTGCTCACTGATGCGGGCTGTGCAGCCAATGGCGGCGATAAGTTTGACAAGATCAAATTCTGGAAAACCCCGCAAACCAAATGCGCCACACAGGGCGATGCCTGCGTGCCGTATTATCGCTGGGTATCAGACTATATCGGCGTGATTGGCGGGCGGTAATCTCTTTCTTTACCCTCCCCCTTGAGGGGAGGGTCGATTCATAGCATCGGGGTGGGGGTAAATTAGTCTACCCCCACCTGCGCCGCTGGCGCGACCTCCCCTCAAGGGGGAGGTTAAGTGGCGCTATTCTTGCAAGACGCTTGGAAAATTTAATGACAAACGCCGTCTCATTCCAAAACGTGTCGCGCCATTTCGGCGAAGTGCGCGCCGTCGATGCTGTTGACCTTGAGATTGCCGAAGGTGAGTTTTTTGCGATGCTTGGCCCATCTGGCTCCGGCAAAACCACGTGCCTGCGATTGATTGCCGGTTTTGAGCAGCCGACCTCGGGCCAGATTGATATTTTTGGCCAGAGCGCGGTTGGCATCCTGCCTTACCGGCGCAACGTCAATACTGTGTTTCAAGACTATGCTTTGTTTCCGCATTTGAACGTTCTCGACAATGTCGCTTACGGCATGATGATCCGCGGCGTGCCGCGTGATAAGCGCTTTCGCAGCGCCGAAGATGCGCTGGCCATGGTTCGCCTGCCAAATTATGGCGCGCGAAAACCAAGCCAGTTATCAGGTGGACAGCGCCAGCGCGTAGCCCTCGCCCGTGCTTTGGTAAATGAACCGCGCGTTTTGCTGCTGGATGAACCACTCGGCGCACTTGATTTGAAGTTGCGCGAAAACATGCAGGAAGAGCTGAAAGCCCTTCAGAAAACTCTTGGAATTACGTTTGTGTTTGTCACGCATGATCAAGGCGAAGCGCTTTCCATGGCGGACCGCGTGGCGGTGTTTAACGACGGCAAAATCATGCAAATCGGCACGCCCGAAGATATCTACCGGCGCCCGCGCACCAAATTTGTGGCTGACTTTGTGGGTTCCTCCAACGTGCTATCACCGCAAACCACACGCGCTTTTGGCGGGCCTGAAAATTGGGCCAGCTTACGCCCGGAAGATATCCGTATTGTCGATAAAGGCATTTCAGCAACGGTTGTCAGCAGCAGCTTTCTTGGCGCGTCAACCCGCATTGTGATGGATTTTAATGGCCAGCGCATCAATGCTCTTTTGCCGGCAAGTGTTGCTGTGCCTGCGCAGGGCAGCGCTATTCAAATTGGTTTCGACCCCAAGAATTTACACATTATGGATGAGGTGAAATGAATCTCATCATCCCAATTTGTGATTTGGTTTTGAAAGACCCCCTCTGCGTCGGCTTTGCCGACACCTCTCCCCCCCAAAAAGGGGAGAGGAAAGGAAAGGAAAAGAGTTTTAAAAAAACCTCTGAAACTCAATCGTCTTGGAATTTCCTCTCCCCCATTCTTCATGGGGGAGAGGTGGATCGCGTAGCGAGACGGAGAGGGGGACCTTGTCACACCCTAACAATAAAATGTTGAACTCAACGTCAGCCATCCTGCCCGGGCGCGGCGGGCCATTCGGCGCGCTTTCTGATGCCTTCTGGCGCAAGCCCAGATTACTGTTGTTCATCATGCTGGCCCCGCCGGTGTTGTGGCTGGGTGTTGTCTACATCGGTTCGTTGCTGGCGCTGTTAGTCCAGAGCTTTTTTTCGATCGATGAGTTTTCCGGCATGGTCAACCGCGAGTTCACACTCAAAACCTATGGCGAGTTGCTGATCCCCGCCAATATCGACATTATTGTGCGCACTGTTGTGATGGCGACGCTTGTCACAATCGCCTCGGCCATCGTGGCATTCCCGATTGCCTATTACGCCGCCCGTTATGCAAAAGGGCGCTGGAAGGCATTGTTTTACTTAGGGATTATGCTGCCGCTATGGTCGAGTTATCTTGTTAAAATCTATGCTTGGAAACTGATACTCGCAAAAGAAGGTATTTTGAATTGGCTGTTTGAAACCCTGCACATCAGTTGGCTGCTTGACGCGTACCTTGCTTTGCCTGTCGTCGGTGGCAGTTCGCTGTCGATCAGTTCCACCGGCACGTTTCTGGTGTTCGTTTACGTTTGGCTGCCATTTATGATTTTGCCTACGCAAGCCGCGCTCGAACGAGTCCCCGCAACATTGCTCGAAGCATCGAGTGATTTGGGCGCAAAAACCAGCCAAACCTTCCGCCACGTGCTTCTGCCATTGGCCCTGCCCGGCATTATCGCCGGTTCCATTTTTACGTTTTCGCTGACACTTGGCGATTACATCATCCCGCAAATCATCGGCTCATCACGGCTATTCATTGGCCAAGCAGTCTATGCCCATCAAGGCACAGCGGGCAATATTCCGCTCGCCGCAGCGTTCACGGTGGTCCCAGTCGTTATCATGGGTATTTATCTTTGGCTTGCCAAACGCGCAGGGGCTTTCGATGCGCTTTGAGAGCTCAGTGCATATGGTTTTACCCCCATCCTATATCCTTCCCCACAAGGGGGAGGGGGATGCAAGCATCGACTCACTTTCTTGGAACTTCGTGCCAGATATCGAGTTTGAAGAATTTGGTTTGATGTCAAAGTCCCCCTCCACCATGTGGGGAGGGATAGAGGGTGGGGGTAGATTAAGCCCACCATATTTTGAAATCTTTGGAGCCTATTATGCGCTCTGACAATCAAAGTGCGCCATTGAGCCTCAAAGTCGCAGCCGGTGCGGGGCTTCTGTTTCTGCATTTGCCACTGCTTTTGATTTTCGTTTACGCCTTCACCACCGAGGACAAAAGCTATGCGTGGCCGCCGCCGGGATTCACAACCAAATGGCTGGCGGTTACTTGGAACCGGCCGGATGTTTGGGAGGCGCTATCGCTGTCCGTTAAAGTCGCCAGCATCTCAACGGCCATTGCGCTTGTGCTTGGCACGCTTTGTGCTGCCGCAGTATCGCAAACAAAATTCTTTGGCCGCGAGGCAATTTCACTCTTGGTGATTTTGCCAATTGCCCTGCCCGGCATTATCACCGGCATCGCGCTGCGATCAGCATTTAACTTGGCGGATATTCCATTTTCGTTTTGGACGATTATTCTCGGCCACGCCACGTTCTGCGTTGTAGTTGTTTACAATAACTCGGTTGCACGTTTCCGCCGCACGCAAGGTTCGCTCATTGAGGCATCAATGGATTTGGGCGCGGACGGCTTCCAGACATTTCGCCATGTCATTTTGCCGAACATCGGCACTGCGCTTTTGGCAGGTGGAATGCTGGCTTTTGCACTGTCATTTGACGAAGTCATTGTCACGACTTTCACCGCCGGCCAGCAGCAAACCCTGCCGATTTGGATGCTTGAAGAATTAGTGCGCCCGCGTGAGCGCCCTGTCACCAATGTCGTTGCTATGGTGGTGGTGCTGGTGACGCTGGTGCCGATTTTAGCTGCATATTATCTCACCCGTGACGGCGATCAGGTCGCCGGTGCAGGCAAATAGAATACCCAAATAAACAGGGAGAATGACCATGGATACCGCAATGTTGATCGGCTCAGCCTTCGAAGCTGGAACAGAGATCGAAGAAAACGTGCTCAACCCGCGCGACGGCGCAACCATTTTGCATCTGGCCGAAGCCAATATGGGCCAGATCGACCGCGCATGTGAAGCCGCAAAACGCGCGTTTGAAACATGGTCACGCACCACTCCGTCTGAACGCTCCAATTATTTGTTGAAAATCGCTGACGCGATTGAGGCCGAGGTTGACCGCTTTGCGGCATTGGAAGCCCAAAACTGCGGCAAACCGATCAATGCCGTGCGCAATGATGAATTGCCTGCGATCATTGATTGCTACCGGTTTTTTGCCGGTGCCGTGCGCTGCATGCCCGGCAATGCCGCAGGAGAATATTTGCCCGGCTTTACATCCATGATCCGCCGCGACCCGATTGGCGTGGTGGGCTCGATAGCGCCATGGAATTATCCGTTGATGATGATGGCGTGGAAAATTGCGCCCGCCATTGCCGGTGGCAACACTGTGATTTTCAAGCCCTCTGAGCAAACACCGCTGTCAGCACTGAAACTTGCCCGCATCATGGCCAATATCCTGCCAGAGGGCGTGGTTAACGTGGTGCTCGGGCGCGGTGAAACTGTTGGCAATGCGCTGATCAACCATCCGCTCGTCAACATGGTGTCCATCACCGGCGATATCGCAACCGGCAAGAAAGTGCTGCAGGCCGCCTCGAAAACCGTCAAACGCACGCATTTGGAGTTGGGCGGCAAAGCACCCGTCATCGTCTATGACGACGCCGACGTTGATGCAGTCGTCAACGGGATCCGCGCATTCGGGTTTTATAATGCGGGGCAAGACTGCACCGCTGCCTGCCGCATGTATGTCGGTTCAAAAATTTATGACCGCGTCGTTGCGGACTTATCTTCCGCTGTTTCCACCATTCAATTTGCCAACGATGACGACACAACCAATGAAATAGGCCCGCTGATTTCTGCCCGTCAGCGCGACCGCGTTGCCTCATTCGTACAGCGCGCTTCTGAGTTGAAGCATATGGAAATCACCACCGGCGGCTCAACACACGGCACGGATGGGTTTTATTACAAACCCACCATCATTGCTGGAGCGCTTCAATCCGACGAAATTGTTCGGCGCGAGGTTTTCGGCCCAGTGGTTTCGATCACGCGGTTTGACGACAGCCAAGATCCGGTGGCTTGGGCTAATGACAGCGAATACGGCTTGGCGTCGTCGGTTTGGACCAAGGACGTTTCAAAAGGAATGGCTGCCGCCGCCCGTCTGCAATATGGTTGCACGTGGATCAACACCCACTTTATGCTCTGCAATGAAATGCCGCATGGCGGCATGAAATCATCCGGCTACGGCAAAGATATGAGTATGTATGCGCTGGAAGATTATACTGCTGTGCGACACGTGATGATTGCGCATTGAAACTTATAAGAATTTTCTGACATGCATACTGGTTGGCCGGTCGCATATTTGTTTAAGAAAACCCTCCCCAACCCCTCCCACAAGGGGAGGGGCTTTTGTGCAGTGCTTTCGGTGTATTCTTTTGAGCAATGAGTTCTCAAGGTTAAAACTGAAAGCGCCGTTTTAAGCCCCTCCCCTTGTGGGAGGGGGTGGGGAGGG
>JANMFT010000389.1:0-3849 GCA_031374255.1 Limoniibacter sp.
AAGCCCCTCCCCTTGTGGGAGGGGTTGGGGAGGGACTTAAGGAGTTTAATATGTTCAACCTAACCGGCCGAAAGGCCCTGGTAACCGGCGCAACTGGCGGCATTGGCGAGGCGATTGCCCGCGCATTGCATTCCCAAGGTGCAGTGGTTGGCCTTCATGGCACCCGCGCTGAAAAACTGGCTGAACTTGCGAGCGAGCTTGGCTCAAATGTTCACGTATTGCCCGCAAACCTAAGCGACCGTGAAGCTATTAAAGCGCTCGCCGAAAAGGCCGAAGCCGATATGGGCGGCGTTGATATTCTGGTCAATAATGCCGGCATCACACGTGACGGCCTGTTTGTGCGCATGTCCGATGAAGATTGGGATGCGGTGTTGGACGTGAACTTGGGCTCAGCTTTCCGCCTCACCCGCGCGTTAACCCACCCCATGATGCGCCGCCGTTTTGGCCGCATTATCAATATAACGTCGGTTGTTGGCGTTACCGGCAATCCCGGTCAGGCCAATTATTGTGCGTCCAAAGCCGGCATGGTCGGCATGACTAAATCTCTCGCTCAAGAAATCGCCAGCCGAAACGTTACTGTCAATTGCGTATCGCCGGGCTTTATTGAATCCGCGATGACCGACAAACTCAACGACAAGCAAAAAGAAACCATCATGGCCAATATCCCGATGCGGAAAATGGGGCAGGGCGCAGATATCGCCGCTGCGGTTGTGTTTCTAGCATCCGACGCCGCTGGCTATGTCACCGGCCAAACCATTCATGTGAATGGCGGCATGGCGATGATTTGATCATTGAGCCGTGTATTGTCATCGTTTTGCTATCGAACCGTCATGATTGCGTAATGCCTCAATTTTATCCGGAAGAGACTTTTCGCAAGTCAACTCCGGAGAATGGCTATGTTAAAATCATCGGCTTACGCGCTAACTTTGTCAGCCTTTCTTATAATTCCCTCCGCTGCTGAAACCGTGTTTCCTGCCAAACTTGCGGGTCATGCTGTGCTTCCGGCTGCCACTTTTGTACCTGCGCCTGCCGATGCGCCAGCTGACGCAAAGATATCTGGCAAATTCACCACCGGCGCGCGCAAAGACGCGGTAGGCTCGGTGCCAGGCGATACAGGCGGCCTTCACGGCAAGCGCCCAACCGGCTTGTCAGTGCCGTTTGATGGCCAACCCCTGCAGGGCCTCTCTGGTTATGCGATGAATTTGGCGGCTGATGGTTCAACCTATGTTTTAACGGATAATGGTTTTGGCTCAAAATCCAACAGCCCTGATGCCCTATTGATGTTTCACCGCATGATGCCAAACTTTGAAACCGGAGCGGTTGAAATCAAAGAAACTGTGTTCTTGCGTGATCCTGATAAAAAAGTGCCATTCCGTATTGCATATGAAGGCACAGACACCCGCTATTTGACAGGCGCTGATTTTGATCTTGAAAGCATTCAATTCCTCAACAACGAAATCTGGATCGGAGAAGAGTTTGGCCCCTATTTGATCCGCGCCACTTTAGACGGCAAAATTATTGCGGCCTATCCAACAATGATGGATGGCAAAGAACTAAAAAGCGTTGACCACCCTTCAGTCAACGGCATGTCTGTTGCCGGTAAGGATTGGCGCATGCCACGTTCCGGCGGATATGAAGGTATGGCGTTGCAGCCTGAAACAAACTTGCTTTGGGCGATGGCTGAAAAGCCTTTGCTTGGCGAAGATGGCAAAGCAGAAGGTAATTTTTTGCGTGTTTTGGCTTTTGATACGGCAAAAGGCGAATGGACAGGCAAGTCCTTCAAATTTCCATTGGCGACAAGTGCAACTGCCATTGGTGATTTCAATTTTATCGACGCAACGCGCGCACTTGTGATTGAACGCGACAATGGCGAAGGCGATCCAAGTTTAAAATGCGCAGGCGAACCAAAGCCAGATTGTTTTCCGCTTCCGGCGGTTTTGAAACGTATTGTGCTTATCGACACTGCTTCAATTGATGCTGACGGAAACGTGCGCCGGATAGGTCACATTGATCTAATGAATATCGATGATCCCGACAAAAAGAACCGGCTGGAGACCGTTTCCACCCGTGATCTTACTGGAAAAATGACATTTCCTTTTTTTACAATTGAGGATGTGAGAGCTGTCAACGCCACTCAAATCATGGTTGGCAATGACAATAATTTGCCATTCTCATCAGGAAGAAAATTGGATGCTGCAGCGGAAAACGAGTTTATTTTGCTCAATGTTCCAGAATTGCTGTCTGCTAAATAGGTTCAGTTTAGCCAAGAAAAGGAATACTGCGTCCCATTTTTATATTCCACACGCAGTCCCACACTCAAAACCCGTTGATCAGCCTTGCACTTGCCATCTTTCGGCTTGATTAGCGGTGCGCGCCGCTTTAACGAGACGCTGAAACAGAATTTTGACCAAACATCTTGAAGGGGAACGCCATGAGCGACACCGCAGCACGTGTTATGAAAATCGTTGTCGAACATCTCGGCGTTGATGCAGCCAAAGTAAATGAAGCCGCCAGCTTTATTGATGACCTTGGTGCAGACTCGCTCGATACAGTTGAGCTGGTTATGGCGTTCGAAGAAGAGTTCAGCGTTGAAATTCCTGATGACGCTGCAGAAACCATTCTCACAGTCGGTGACGCTGTGAAATTCATCGACAAAGCATCTGCTTGATTTGGATATCTGGCGGCCCTGCCGCCGGGTTCTGCGATGCGTAGAGTTGTTGTCACCGGTCTCGGGCTGTTATCGCCGCTTGCCATGGGCTATGAAAGCTCATGGCAGCGCTTGCTTATGGGTGTCAGCGGCGCAGCCACTGTGCAAGGCTTTGAGTATGATGACCTCGCCTGCACAATTGCCAATCAGATCAAACGGGGCGACGGTACTGATGGCACTTTCAACCCCGACAATTTTCTTGAAGCAAAAGAACAGCGAAAAATAGGCGAATTCATACTCTATGGCATAGCCGCTGCCGACGAAGCGCTCAAAGATTCAGGCTGGGAACCCAAAACCGACGATGAGCGCTTCTCAACCGGCGTTCTGATTGGCTCTGGCATTGGCGGCATAGGCGGCATTCACGACACAACTATAACATTGTCTGAAAAGGGTCCGCGCCGTATCTCGCCATTCTTTATACCGGGCAATATCATCAACATGGTGTCCGGGCAGGTTTCGATACGCCATGGCCTGAAAGGGCCCAACCACGCAGTCGTCACTGCTTGTTCCACTGGCGCACACGCCATTGGCGACGCGGCAAGGCTCATTATGTTTGGCGACGCTGACGTGATGCTGGCAGGGGGGGCAGAAGCACCAGTTAACCGGCTTTCACTGGCAGGTTTTGCCGCCTGCCGGGCACTTGCAACTGCCTATAACGACAACCCGACCGAAGCCTCTCGCCCTTGGGATAAAGACCGCGACGGGTTTGTAATGGGTGAAGGCGCCGGCGTTGTCGTACTCGAAGAACTTGAACATGCCAAAGCTCGCGGCGCACGTATTTACGCTGAAATTGTTGGGTATGGCCTCACTGGTGACGCCCACCATATCACTGCGCCGCCCGAGGATGGCGAAGGCGCATTCCGCTGCATGACCAATGCACTGCGCCACGCTAAAATTGCGCCAGCAAATATTGACTATATCAATGCTCACGGCACTTCGACCATGGCAGACACGATTGAACTCGGTGCTGTTGAACGTCTGGTAGGCAGCGCCGCATCCAAAATCTCGATGTCATCCACCAAATCATCGATAGGCCATCTGCTTGGAGCCGCCGGTGCTGCTGAGGCTATATTTTCGATCCTCGCGATCCGTGACCAGATCGCGCCACAAACGCGAAATCTGCATAATCCTGCTGCGGCAAC
>JANMFT010000415.1:0-7818 GCA_031374255.1 Limoniibacter sp.
TGTTCTTTTGTCCGGTATGATACCACCGTTATCGGGTCAAAACTGTAGTTGCAAATGACAACTATGCGGAAGCACGTCTCGCTGCTTAATGCGGTGCGACAGCTTCAAATCAAGTCCTAACTCTTCGCAGGGTTAGGCGGGGTCCGAAGGCACCTGGCAACAGAAGCCTTCACTTTTTCTGTCATTTTGTCATAGACGTTGCACGATTTGGTTGTTTACCGGCCAAGCGTGCGCCGCTATGACTAAGACGAAACCGGCAATGCCGCTCCACATGACAGACCTCACATGGCAGATGATCTCATCCGTTACGATATTTTGGTGCAAGACGCGCTTCGCGGCGTGATGAAACGGATTTTGCATGAGGTCAGCCAAACCGGCCTGCCTGGTGAGCACCATTTTTTCATCACATTTGATACCCTTGCGCCCGGCGTGCGCATCTCGAACAGGTTGCGCGAACGCTACCCGGAACAAATGACAATCGTTATGCAATTTCAGTTCTGGGATTTAAAAGTCTCTGACCACGGCTTTGAAATTGGTCTCTCGTTTAACGATATCGCCGAAAAACTGGTTGTGCCGTTTTCATCCGTGCGCGGTTTTTATGATCCTTCCGTCAATTTCGAACTTGAGTTTGACGCGCCCGCCATCGTCGAAGTCACAGAACCTGTTGCGCTTGAAACCAAACCGGTCGAAGCACCGCCATTAGTGGCCCTTGAAAAACCCGCCGACGGCTCTGCGCAAGTGGTCTCACTCGACTCATTCCGTCAGAAAAAATGAGCGCAATTGAGCGGAAAACGCAAATAAGATGAGCGCTGTTAAAAAGCGTTCAGTCTCTATCAACGGCCACCGTACGAGTTATTCAATTGAAGACGAGTTTCAGGCTGCGCTCGAAACAATAGCTGCATCACGTGAATTGCCGGTTGCGCGTTTGATTGCTGAGATAGATTCTGTACCGCGCTCCGATGGTGGATTATCGTCAGCCATACGCGTTTATGTCTTGAGCGAGGCGCTTGGACACATTCAAGGTTGAATGGCGGGCTTGGTCTCCAATTCTTTGATAAGCCCTTCCAAATTCAGAGGCTGATCAACCGGTGCTTCTTCTGGCGCTTTCGTCTCAGTACCGCTTTTTGCGTTTTCGGCTTGTCGCCGCTCCCGTTCCAAGCGCTCTTTTTCAAGTTTATCCTGTTCGGCTTTGGCGGCCTCATCAGCTGCCCGCTTAATTTCAGCCAAACGGTCAGCCTCAGCCTTCATGCGCGCTTCAATCAATCCGGCATAATAACGGTTTTCGCGGCGCAGGCGCTGTTTTTCCAGTAGCGCTGATTGAATGGCTTCAACGCGAATTTCCTCACGCTCCAGCGCGCGTTGACCCAAAAATCCTTGCAAGGGCGCTGTATCAATATCCAAACTTAAATTATTCCAAGGGCCTTTGAGATTGAAATTCATTGCCGGCTCTGCACCAGCCACCGCGTCATCGCCTGTATCGAACTGCAAGCGAACGGCCATCTCAGCTTCACCTGTTGTAAAATCAAGTTTCGGCTCAACGGTCAAACTGCCACCTTCAATTTTCAACTGGTTACGCGGCGCACGGGCAACACCTGAAGTAACAGTGAATGCTGTTTGAAAAGGTGGAACTACAGTCTGGCCGCTCATAATTTCACGTGTTGCCATTTCCAATGTGGCAATCGCGTCAGGTGCTATCTCGAGACCGTCCGCTTCTTCAGTCAGTGCTTTGAAACCGGAAGTGCTGACACCACTCACAATAAAGTTCTTGGCCGACATAACGCCTGAGCCAATCATCGATGACGTTAAACCAGCGCGCGTTGAACCTGCTGCAGTAAGTTCAATTTGCAAATCACTTTTGCCAATGATGCCGGTTTGATAAATCTTCGAAACATCAACGCCACTCACTGCGCCGTTGAAACTAAACTGCGCCTCCGGTCCGTTTTTACGAATCTCGCCAGCGCCAATCAGCTTACCTGCCGAAACGGTCGCGGTTGCATCCACAATACGCAGCGTTTCTTTATTGGCCACTATCCTAGCGGAAGCTGCTCTGAAATCCAGCGGCAATAAGCCAGTGACGTTTTCTACCGCCAACACAATATCAGCATCAAAAGGCAAACTGACGCCGCCAGAGAATTCAGCTTTATCATCGCCGCCTGCGCTGAGCGGACCAAATATAATTTCATCGATTACGCTGCGATCCATAGTTTGCGCTTTGATATTGCCTGTCAGTTTCAACCGTTCGCCCTGGCTTAAACTCACATCGCCGCTCACCGGTATGTCCACCAATGTTCCATCAAGTTTCTGGAGATTCAGCGTCGTGCCAATCTTTTCCCAAACGCCATTCAGCTTCAGCGGCAGACCGTAAGCCGCGCCCGGCAGGCCATAGCCAGCTGTCATTGCGTAAGGGGCAGCATCAGCGAGCGACAGGCTAAACGGCTGCGCACCCTGCCCGAAACCGGCTTCAAAAATATCTTGGACGCTGGCCGCTTTGAGTGTTCCGGTTTGAATTTTACCCGCCTTGGTTTCTACTGATGTCTCAAACGTGACCGGTTCTAGAAGCTGAAGCGCAGTAATAATATCGCCAACCGGAAGTCCCAATCCGGCAAGCAGTGTTTCGCCTGCATCCGCATCACCTTGTGCGGTGAATATTTGGGTTTGATTACGTGATGTTCCGGTGCCGTTGAGCCTTAAACCGGCAGTATCAATTTTATACTCAACATCACCATTGAATGCAGGTTCTGTAATATCAGCGCCACTCCCCTTGAACATCGCTGTCAGTTTTAAGTCAGCTAAAGCCGTGCCCATATACCCTGCCCGCCGTGCAAATTCTTTCAGCCATGGCAGGTCAGGAAAACGCTTATTTAAAGTGTCAATAAATGGCGATGGATCAATTGCTGAAACCGTCAGATCCAACTCAGCATCGGGTTTGTCGCCACCCAAAAAAGTGCCTGCCGCGCGGATATCCGCTCCTGCAACATTTGCGATATTAAGTTCTTCAACCGTCAGAACGCCTTCGCCAAGCCGGAGTTTCGCATCAAGTTTTTCAGCTTGAAACCCAAAACCGGAAACCGGCATGCTGGCAAAAATAATGTCTAAATCTTCCGTTGTGAACACACTGGATTTTGCGGCAGCAAAATCAGCCAAACCAGATCCAATATTCAAATCAGCGTTTTCACCCGCAAGCTGAACTGACGTCCGCGGTTTTGCGCCATTCAGCACCTGGCGGCTGACAAGCCCTCGCAGCACAGCAGCACCTGCGCGCAACTCAATATCCCGAAACGTCTGGCGTAACGCACTGACATCAATCCGGGCGGAAAATCCTGCTCCAGGCAGCGCACGAATTGCTTCATTGCCCTTTAGCCCAAGCCAATTAGCGAGACCCGTTGGCTGTTTGCTGGCAAGTGTCATTTGGCCGATGAAGCCAAACTCTCCGCCTAACGCCAAATCTCCTTTGCCCTCAACAATTGTGCGGCCGGGAAGCTCAACTGAATAGCGTTCAATTTCCCAGCCTGTTTTTGCAGGCAGCGCTTTTACTTCCGCATTACGAATGATTGTGTCGCCAATCACCAAAGCAGGCAAAGCCAAATCAACCTGCCCCGGCATATCCGGAACTGGAATTTGTGCGAGTGCGTTTTCGAGTGCTGCCAAACGATCAGCCAGCGGCACACCCAATTTTACGCGGTCAGTTTTGCTGCTGCCTTCACCTTCACCAAAGCTAATTTGCTGGCCTTTGAGAGATATATCAAACCGCGCGTTCTTACCAAATGAAAGGCTGGCCGAGCCATCAGCACGATATGGCGTGTCTTTCGGCCCTGCAATAAGCGCAGCATCGGTGATTTTAATACCATCAGCCCCCGCGACAAAGTCACCATTAATGTCAGCAATTTTCTGGCGCTTGCCGCTAGCGTCCAGCAGGTTGCCCAACGCAGCAAAATCCAGTTTACCTTTGTAATTTGGAGCGCCGTTATTCGTGCCAATTTGACCGTCTAATGAGGCTTCATAAAACCCGCCCTGCGGCGATAATGACAGCCGCGCCCGCAATGTTTCACCGGTTTGCTTTGCACCTGTCGAAAGCCGCGCATCGTAAATTGTTGGCCCTTGGGTAAAGCGGCCTTCGGCAACCCATGGCCCGCTCAATGATTGCGCAGATACTCTCCCGTTTATTGAATTGAACAAGAATGGTTCGCCACCGACGCGTTCAATGGTTAAACGGCCCTCATTGATGGTGACATTTTCCAGCGAAATTGTGTTGCTGCTGAGAACTTCGCTTTTAGGCAAAGACCAGAGCAAAGCGCCGTTTTCAGCAAGTTTCACGCGCAGATCAGGGCGCTCAATGCGCATATCAAAGATTAGAATCTCACCGCTTAAAAACGGTGCCAATTCGGCATCCATCGAAAACGCTGCAATACGTGCTGCTGGAATGCCATCTGCACCATCAATCACCACATTCGAAAATGTCACCGAGGGAAACGGCAATATCCGCGCCTTTGCCGTGCCTTCAACCCGCACAGGCTGGCCGATGATACGGCTGGCCTCGCTCTCAAATGCCGAGCGGTAACCGGCCCAGTTCACAAAAAACGGAGCAAGTAAAAGTGAGCAAAGCGCAATAACCAGAAACCCGCCCACAATGACAAACAGGCGCGCTAGCATTTGGAGTTATGTGCAAAAACTTCACTCATGGTGTGCAGCCTAACTCAGCTGACCCGCCTGTAAAATGCCTGATTTGAAATGTTGATGAATTATCTCGAAAAAATCTTGCCCGGATTCATAATATTATCCGGATCAAGTGCCAGCTTAATAGCCCGCATCACATCTACAGCACCGCCAAGTTCGCGCTCTAAAAACGCAACCTTGCCTTGTCCTATGCCATGCTCCCCTGTGCACGTGCCTTCCATTGCGAGCGCCCGCTCGTTTAGGCGCGTAACGAAAGCCTCAGCGTTTGTGATCTCGTCCTTGTTCGCGGTATCGAGCAAAATCAGCACATGAAAATTACCATCGCCCACATGTCCAACGATAGGCGCGATCAACCCGGATGCCGCAATATCGACTTCGGTTTCAGCAACGCATTCAGCCAGCTTCGAAATTGGCAAACAGACATCGGTTGAAATCGCGGCCGCACCGGGGCGCAAGGCAATCGCCGCCCAATATGCATCATGCCGCGCTTTCCAAAGCTTGGTGCGCTCTTCCGCCACCGAAGTCCACTGAAATGGCCCGCCACCTAAATCTTCTGCAATTGCGTTGAACATTTCCGCCTGTTCGGCAACACCCGCCTCAGTGCCATGGAACTCCACAAATAATGCCGGTGTTTCGGCATATTTCAAATCAGAATAGGCAATCATTGCCCGCATTTGCAGGCCATTGACCAGCTCAATCCGCGCTACCGGTATGCCGCTTTGTATGGTGGCAATCGTCGCCTGACACGCCGCCTCAACCGACGGAAACGGGCAGACCCCGCCGGAAATCGCCTGAGGAATGCCCTGCAATTTCAGCGTTAAATCCGTGATAATTCCGAGTGTGCCTTCCGCACCGACGAACAGCCTTGTCAGATCATAACCCGCCGATGATTTCTTCACCCGCCTCGCAGTTTTGATAATCTCTCCATTCGCCGTCACTGCTGTCAGCGCAATCACATTGTCTTTCATTGTGCCGTAGCGCACTGCATTTGTTCCGGAAGCCCGCGTTGAGGCCATGCCGCCAAGCGAAGCGTTTGCGCCCGGATCAATCGGGAAAAACAAGCCGGTTGCGCGCAGTTCAGTGTTCAACTGCTCACGCGTAACGCCCGGTTCAACGACACAATCCAAATCCTCGGCATTGACCGCCAAAACACGGTTCATGCGGCTCGTATCAACGGATATGCCGCCGCCCGGCGCATTGACATGGCCCTCCAGCGAGGTGCCGGTGCCATAAGGAATGATTGGCACATGGTAGCTGGCGCAGACCTTCACAATATCTGCGACTTCATTTGTGCCTTCTGGAAACACAACACCGTCCGGAGCCTGATTGGGGATGTAAGTTGTGGTGTGCCCATGTTGAGCACGGATATCTGCGCCGGTCTGAAAGCGCTCACTGTATCGTTGTTTGAGCACACCGAGCACATTAGAAATGCCGGCTTCGTTGCGCGTGACCGTCAAAACATCCTTGAGTGCCATGGAACCCAGTCGCCCAACCTAAACACAACTAGTTTAAGTTGAACGTTATGAGATGAGCTTGCAACTGTCTTTGAGTTGGTTGTCCCTTAAAATCTCCAATTGGCGGCCAAATTAATGGCCGCCGATTAGCACGCCTCAACTTAAGGAGTGGCTGGAGCTGCAGGCGTTGTGGTCGCAGGAGGCGTCACAGCAGGAGCTGGTTCAGCCGGTGCAGTTGTGGCTGGAGCCGGTTCAGCCGGTGCAATTGCATCTGGGGCCGGTGTTGCAGGCGCAGGTGTTGCAGGGGCTGTCGAGGGGGTCTCAGTCGTCGCAGGAGCTTCACTGCTTGCCGGGATGGCAGATCTATCAACGCCACCTGACATCAGGAAATAGGCTACGATTGCCGCAAGGAAAAGTCCTCCTATCACATAAACAATTGAGTTATTTTTCTTGGGTTCGGACATTCGCGGTGGATTGTTGCGCGGATCGGACATGATAGTGTCTCCATTTCTAAGTCGTTTAAAACCGGGTCATCAGTAGTCTAACGCACCAGCATTAAGTTTGGTTCCCTTCGTCAATTGCAAAAACGTCATTTGCAAAGGCAAAAAACCAAACGGCCTTTCAGTAAGAAGAGCCATAAAAAACGGTAGCCGCTTAATTTGCGCAAAACATGGCGGATGCAGAAATTTAAACCGGCAAGCGCGTTACGCTCAAATCGGTCTCAATCTCAAACCGCGCCCGCAGCCTGTGCCGCAGCATATAAATTGTCATTCCCATCGCAATCCACAACACCCAGACAATGGGTGACATGCGCAAATCCGAATTGTCTTGAAGCATCAGCATTTGGCTATCAACGGCCAGTAATTGTGTTTTGCGTAAAAACACCTTGGAACCTAGGAAACCTGCATGAAGACCGATGGCGCAGGTGATCGATCCTGTCGAAATATAAGTGACACACAATAATGACCCCAAAATGAAAAGGCCAATGAACAGCGGAAATTGAGCAGCCGTGAACCACGCCATAGGGTCACTCAGATTATGCAAGAACGCGAAAATCAATGAGGCTGAAATTACCGCAGTTACGGCGGCGAACCTGCTATTGTTCCACATAAGATAGCGCATCAGAAACACGCGAAATATCAATTCCTCCGTCAACGCCAAAACAACCACCACCAACAGGCCAATAATTGTCCGTTCAGCGATTTTGAGTGACAAATTGGTAACGCCCTGTTCCGATATGGATACAGCGCCTTGGGCAGCAAACCAAATATAACCCAACACGATGACGAGTGTAGTGACCAGATAGAATTGGCCTAAGCCTGCCAATGACCGTTTCCAATTCGCGAAATACGGCACAAAAAAACCAAACGGCTCACTTCCAGCAACAAATCTTGAGAATGTGGTGACCATAATCAACGTCGTGGCAAGCAATGTGATTTGCCCGGCGCCTTTGGTGTCATAAATTGAAAAGCCTGACTGAGATGCCTGAAAGGCTGTCTCGATCAACCACAACAACAGCACCAAAGCGATGCCAAACAAACCTATATTAATGTAACGCTGCACGTTTAAAATTCCTTATGCGGCTTTTGTCACATAGCCATATTGCCGCTTAATACAGGGTGTGAACTGACGATGCCACGTGAAATTGAGACCTGCAACAACGGTTGCAAAACCAAATCAGAACAAAACA
>JANMFT010000429.1:0-5756 GCA_031374255.1 Limoniibacter sp.
GGCGCATTTTACACTGTCGATGGCGGAATGACCGCAGCTTAACTGCGCCGCACCGAATTGCCGCTGTTGATGATTGTGTTGATCAGCGCGGCGACTGCGGCATTCAATCCCGCCTGACTACCGGTCTCGGAATTATTTTCATGGGCGGCGGCGGCATCTTTCAAAATACCCATAATTTCATTTTCCGGCAAAATATGGGCATCATTCAGTGCCAGCAGCAATGACTCGCAAATAGCCAGTGCGGCTGTCCCGGCGACATCGGGAATTGCTTCTCTATTGTTTGCTGCAGGCATGGTGGAACCTTTCACGTGCCGGGCAGTTAGTATGGTGTCTGCCCAATAGGCTTAATCTTCCCGCAGCATCATTTCACGGTTTTTTGGCAGCGTGTTGATGCAGATTAGTATTTGAATGTCGCGAGGGCGGGAAAAATGCATATATCGGTTCAGCCGCTATCAGATGCCAAACCAAATTTACCCGTTGTCATTGTGCAAGTATGCGGCAAGCTCCCGCTGCCGGAGATTGCAGAAACGCCTTTGGCGCGTAAGCTTGGCGCTTATGTTGGTCTGACCGATGCAGAATTGACTATTCTCGACGGGTTCCACAACCGAAAGCGGCGTTTTCCGGTTGGCAAAGATTTGGTGTATGAGGGCCAAGGCAACCAGTGTGCATATGTTTTGGCAAGTGGATGGGCGTGTTCCTATAAACTATTGCCAAATGGCCTCCGCCAAATTGTAGATTTTCAAATTCCGGGCGATTTTTTAGGGCTGCGTTCGGTTCTTTTCAGAACCGCAGATCATAACATAGAGCCGATAACACCCATAGAAGCTTCTGAATTGACCGCCGATGATTTGCTGAACGCGTTTACAGAAACGCCGCGGCTTGCAACAGCGGTCTTATGGGCCACGTCACGCGATGAGGCTATGGTGGTTGAGCATTTGGTGGGTATCGGCCGCCGCGATGCTGGTCAACGGACAGCACATTTTTTACTGGAACTTGGCGCGCGGTTGAAACTTGTCGGTATGGCCACCAATGCCGGTTTTGATTGCCCGCTCTCACAATCTCTATTGGCGGACGCGCTGGGTTTAAGTGCCGTGCATATTAATCGCGTTTTGCGGCAATTGCGCGAGGATGGGCTGTTAACGTTTCAAAAAGGCAGAGTTGCTTTTGATGATTTGTCCGGCTTGATCGAATTTGCTGATTTTGACCGCCAATATCTTGATCATGAAGGCCCGCTTTTAAAATAATTGCCTCGGTCAGCGCTGGTCTACCGGAATTAGCCAAACAAATCACGCTTGCTTGATGCAGATCAGTGCAGCTTCCCCAGGATAGCCGAAGATAGATGGTGACGGGGGCATTCCAGCAACCGTCAACCATTTGTAAAAGGAATTTATCATGGCAATTGACACCAACAGCCAAAATTCAAAAGCAGTCGCAGCAGACTATGAAGCCATTACGGAGCACTTGGCCGAATTGCGCAAAGATGTCTCGAAACTGCCGTCATCGGTTGGCTTTGCGGTTAACTCAGAGCGGCAGAACATGGCACATGATGTTTCAGAAGGCATCACCAAGGCTGCGCAATACGTTGGCCGCAAAGGCCGCCACATGGGCCGCAGAAGTCGTGACGCCGAGGTTGAATTTGAAAGCGTTATTTCAAACAATCCCTTCATCGCCCTTGCTCTTGCCGTTGGTGCAGGATTGCTGATCGGGGCGATGACGCGGCGATAATGTGGTCGCTTTCCCCGTTAAGCGCGCACCTGCTGTGCAGCCGCCTGAGGCTATTACAAATTATTGGAGCCTCGAAACTGGCCCTTTAATGTCGGCCTTGGGCGCTGCGCCCGAAGGCCTGTCAGCCACGCAAGCTGCGGCACATCTGTCTCGCTACGGCCTGAACACAATGGATGACGAGCAACAAAATAGCGGTCTGCGGCTGGCGGTTCGCCAGTTTGAAAGCCCGTTGGTGTTGATATTGATTTTTGCTGCGGTCGTCTCGCTGGTGTTACGCCAGTGGGTTGATGCGACAATCATTCTGCTGATTGTGCTGGGCAGCGCAACTTTAAGTTTTAGCCAAGAGTATCGCGCCTCAAATGCCCTTGAAGGACTGAAGCGCCGCCTTGCATTGACTGCACCAGTGCTGCGGGATGGCGTAAAAACAATGATTGCAGTTGATGAAATTGTGCCCGGCGACATTGTTATTTTGTCGGCAGGCAATCTCATTCCTGCAGACGGACTGGTAATTACAGCGCAGGATTTTTTGGTCAGTCAAAGTGCGCTTACCGGTGAATCCTTCCCCGTCGAAAAACGCGCGGGCGTGGTTGCGGCCAATGCGCCAATAGCCGCAAGAACCAATAGCGTATTTCTGGGAGCCTCCGTCCAAAGTGGCGTCGCGCAAATTCTTGTGACGCGGACCGGACAACAAACCGAATTTGGCGGCATCGCAGCTAAGCTCCGGTCTGCCCCGATAGAAACTGACTTTGCCCGCGGTGTCCGGCAATTCGGCACGTTATTACTGCGGGTTATGCTGGTCATCGTCACGTTTGTATTGATCGCAAACCTAATGCTTGGGCGCCCGGTGACCGATTCACTCTTGTTTGCCGCAGCGCTTGCCGTTGGCATCACTCCCGAATTACTGCCTGCAATCATTGCGGTTACGCTATCTGCAGGTGCGCGAAAAATGAATACGCGCGGTGTGATTGTGCGCCAGCTTGATGCCATCGTTAATCTTGGCAGCATGAATGTGCTTTGCACAGATAAAACCGGCACCCTAACCAATGGAATCATGACGCTTACAGCAGCGCTTGATACGGGTGATCAAGCGTCAGATGCAGTACTTATGTTTGGCTACTTAAATGCTGCATTTCAGACCGGTATTGCCAACCCGCTGGATGCTGCATTGGTGACGGCAGGAGAAAAGGCAACGCTGACGACATCGGCCTATACCAAGATTGATGAAATTCCATATGATTTTGTCCGCCGCAGATTAACCGTTGTTGTTGCCGCTACGGCAAGCCCCGGTGAGCATGTGATCCTTATGAAAGGGGCGTTTGCAAACATTTTAGAGGTTTGTACAAAACAAGATGTCAACGGGGTGGAAGTGACGCTCAATGCTGCTGGCCGTGCTGATTTAACCGCAATATTTGAAACCAAAGGCCGTGACGGATTGCGGGTCCTAGCGGTTGCCAAAAACCAAGTAAAAGCGAAGGCGGATTATGACCACGCTGACGAAAGCGATATGGTGTTTTGCGGGTTTCTCACATTTTCCGATCCGCCAAAACAAGATGCCGCAAAAATTATGGCCGAACTCAAGCGGTTGGGCATCAGTGTCAAAGTGATCAGTGGCGACAACCGGCACGTCACGGCCCATATCGCAGCCGCTGTCGGAATAGACACCGCAACAATGCTGACAGGTGAGGCGCTTAACCAACTTGACGACGCCGCATTGCAAAACCTTGCGCCAAAAACGGCCCTGTATTCAGAAATTGATCCCCAGCAAAAAGAACGCATCGTGCGGGCGTTGCAGCACGGCGGCAATGTGGTGGGTTATATGGGCGACGGGATCAATGATGCGCCGTCCTTGCGTGCCGCCGACGTTGGGATATCTGTCGAAGGTGCTGTCGATGTAGCGCGCGCGAGTGCCGACATTATTTTGCTGAAAAACGATTTTGCAGTGCTGTGTGCCGGTGTCGAAGATGGCAGGCGAACTTTTGTCAACACACTCAAATACATCAACATTGTCACCAGTTCCAATTTCGGCAACATGATCAGCATGGCTTTGGCGGCACCGTTCCTGCCATTTTTGCCATTGCTGGCCAAACAAATTTTATTAAATAACTTTCTCTCCGACCTGCCGTCGCTGGCCATATCGGGTGACAGTGTTGACCCTGATCGCGTCACAGTTCCACAACGCTGGAATGTGGCGGATATTCGCCGGTTCATGGTCGTGTTCGGTCTAATCAGTTCAGTATTTGATCTTGTGACATTTACTTTGCTGCTGAAGGTTTTCCACGCGGGAGAGCCAACATTCCAAACATCGTGGTTTGTAATATCTCTGATGACTGAATTGTTGGCAGTGCTGGTTCTTCGCACGCGTTTGCCTGCATGGAAAAGCCGCCCAAGCGCGTTGCTTTTAGGGTCAGCACTGGCAATTTTTTGTGCCGCACTGCTGCTGCCCTATCTCGGTAAATTCAGCGGCCTGTTTGGATTTGTACCGTTGTCATTTGCTGAAATGGTGACCGCACTTGGAATAGTCGTCTGTTATGTTTTGACCACAGAATTGGCCAAGCGGTGGTATTTTTAATCAGGAAAACTAGTCTGAAGCTGCAAAAACTGATTTAGATCAATGCACCGATAGTTGCATGCAGCAATGCTGCCTTTGCACCAGCTGGCAATCAAAGTCATGGGCCAGTGCAGCCAGCGGGGCATCATGTTAATCGAAACACAAATGATGATTTCAACGGTCACTGTTGCGCCAAAGCGGGCAAGATGCCTGCGTCTCGGCCGAACGCGGTGCATAGCGCATGTCTAAAAGCTTGGAAAAAAATGGAATAGGCTCCGACAAGAGCACACCAATTGAGGCTGCGGCGCCAGCTGCCAATGACGTGCTTCTGACGCCAACACCGCAAAAAACCGAATCCTCCAATGCCGTCAAACGGTCATGGTGGGTGTGGGCTGGTCTTGCTGTCATTGCATGCGGTGCTGCCGGACTGTGGTATTTTCAGCCTTTCACAACAAAGCCGGTGGTTGTGGCTGTTGAAACAGTAACAGCGTCCCCAATTACCCGCGTTCTCGCCGTCAATGGCCGTATTGCTGCTATGCACTCAGTTGATGTGCGGGCTTCAGTAAGCGGCACTTTAGCATCGCTGCCGATTGTTGAGGGCGCTGCCGTGCGGCTGGGCGATGTTTTGGCACGCATCAGCCCTGCTGCCCAAGAAGCTGTGGTGCGCCAATCGCGCGCGTCACTGGATGCGGGCCGCGTGATTGAGACTTTGGCCAATGCCAATTACAAACGGCTGGCTGCCCTTAAAGGCGTGGTGACCCGAACGGCGATTGAAACAGCTGCCAGCAACGCAAGTTCTGCCAGCGAAGATGTCAGGCGGCTGGCGGCTTTGTTTGATCAGGCCGAAATTCAATTAGCCAAGTTTACGGTGTTGTCTCCGCTTTCAGGCACAATTTTATCGATAAATGGCGAAACCGGCCAATTGGTTGATCCGGCCACAGCTTTGGTGACCATCGCTGATCTTGTCCAACTTGTTGTTGAAACCGATGTTGACGAGGCTTATTCCACTCAAATTAAAGACCGCATGCCTGCCGTTTTGAAACTGGTTGGCGAAGAAAAAACGCGCAACGGAAAAGTCAGTTTGATTGCCCGCAAAGTGAATGCCGCAACCGGCGGGCTGGCCGTGCAGATTGCGTTTGATGAACCGGTGTCAGCCCCGGTTGGCCTAACGGTGACCATGAATATCGTGGTTGATCAACAGGATGACGCATTGTCTGTGCCGCGCGCCGCTATCATCAATGATACTGCGGGATCAACAGTTTTCATCGTTGAAACCGGAATAGCCCGCAGCCGCGCAGTAACAGCTATTGAATGGCCAGCTGAACGGCTGATTGTCACCAAAGGTTTGGCCATCGGAGACGTCGTGATTACAGATGCCACAGGAATTACTGACGGCCAGAAAGTGACAATACCGGCAACAACGAAAGAGGCCCCTGCCCCCAAACCGGTTGCGGCGCCCTGATGCTCTATGCCCTTAAAATTG
>JANMFT010000462.1:0-1564 GCA_031374255.1 Limoniibacter sp.
AGAAAAAAGTCGCTGACAAGGTCAAAGCCGAAGCGGCGTCTGTTGGCAAAGCCGCATCACCCGAAGACATTATCAAAGCCGCGCAGGATTCCGTCCGCGCCATTATGATGATCCGCGCTTACCGTATGCGCGGGCATTTGCATGCAAAACTTGATCCGCTGGGAATTGCCAAGCCCATCGAAGATTACAACGAATTATCCCCTGTCGCGTACGGTTTCACCGACGCCGATTACGACCGCAAAATCTACATCGATAAAGTGCTGGGGCTGGAATATGCCTCGATCCGCGAAATGCTGGAAATCCTCGAGCGCACCTATTGTTCGACGCTTGGCGTTGAGTTCATGCATATGTCTAACCCCGAAGAAAAGGCTTGGATTCAAGAGCGCATAGAGGGGCCTGATAAAGGCATTGCCTTTACCGAAATGGGCAAGAAAGCCATTCTGGCCAAGCTGATCGAAGCCGAAGGTTTTGAGAGCTTTATCGACGTTAAATATAAGGGCACCAAGCGTTTCGGTTTGGATGGCGGCGAGAGCCTTATTCCGGCACTCGAACAAATTATCAAACGCGGCGGCAGTTTGGGCCTTAAAGAAGTTGTGTTCGGTATGGCGCATCGCGGGCGCCTCAATGTGCTGACGCAAGTAATGGCCAAACCACACCGCGCTGTATTTCATGAATTTAAGGGCGGGTCATATGCGCCCGATAATGTGGAAGGTTCAGGCGATGTAAAGTACCATCTCGGTGCATCTGCCGACCGCGAGTTTGACGGCAACACTGTGCATTTGTCGCTGACTGCCAACCCGTCACATCTTGAGATCGTCAATCCGGTGGTGATGGGCAAAGCCCGCGCCAAACAGGACATGGGCGCGACGGTTTGGGAGGGCGATATTATTCCATTGTCTGAGCGCTCCAAAGTCATGCCGCTTTTGCTGCACGGCGATGCGGCCTTTGCAGGCCAAGGCGTGGTGCCGGAGATTTTGGGCTTGTCTGGTTTGCGCGGCTACCGCGTGGCGGGAACAGTGCATTTCATCATCAACAACCAGATTGGCTTCACCACCAACCCGGCGTTTTCGCGCTCATCGCCTTACCCGTCTGACTTTGCCAAGGGCATTGAAGCGCCGATTTTCCATGTCAATGGCGATGACCCTGAAGCCGTGGTGTTTGCCGCCAAAATTGCAACTGAATACCGCATGAAATTCCATAAGCCTGTCGTCATCGACATGTTCTGCTACCGCCGCTATGGCCATAATGAAGGCGACGAGCCAGCCTTCACTCAGCCCAAAATGTACGGTGTTATCCGCCAGCACGCCCGCGTCACCGATATTTATGCGACCAAACTGATCGCCGAAGGCGTGATTGGCGAGGCTGAATATGAAGCCATGAAAGCAGAGTGGCGCGCCAACCTTGAGGCCGAACACGAGGCCGGCCAAGCCTATAAACCCAACAAAGCCGACTGGCTTGACGGGCAGTGGACTGGCCTTGCCAAAGCCGACACCACCGATGAAATGCGCCGCGGTAAAACCGCAATGCCGCTCAAAACGCTCAAAGAACTCGGCAAAAAATTATC
>JANMFT010000009.1:0-10079 GCA_031374255.1 Limoniibacter sp.
TCTTCACCCTGCCCTTGCGCAACATCATACCAATCGCGGGTTTTGCCGTGGTTGACCCACGTTGCTTTAAGGTTACCCGCTGAGGCGGCTTCAACTTTTGCAGAACCTTCCTTCGAGCCAAAATACCAGTGGCAGGAAACATCATCATGCTTGGCAAGGGTATCAGCCAGCACATCGCGGTCGCCTGTGACAATGTTGATCACACCTGATGGCACGTCGGACGTATCGAGCACCTGATACAAATCCAATGCGGGAAGCGGGCTCAACGGCGACGGAGTTGCAACAACGCAATTGCCCATCGCAATGGCTGGAATGACCGTTGAGATAAAACCCAAAAGCGGCGCTTCATCAGGGCAGGAAATAGCCATCACATCCCACGGTTCATTCAGCGCCAACACCAGCATGCGGGCCTGCGGCGCGCGCACAGCGCCATCATATTTATCGGCCCAAGCGGCATAATACATGATGCGATTGATTGAAGTTGTGACTTCGCGCTTGGCAGCCGTCGGCGTCGCGCCGGTTTGCACCAAACGGCGGGTGAATTCTTCAGCGCGCGCCTCCAAATTTTCGGCCAGAAAATACAGAATTTGTGCGCGTTGATGGCCGGTCATATTGCCCCAGCCGGTCGCTTTGTGCGCTGCCTCAACGGCGTTGCGAATGTCTTTCCGGTTACCCAAACCAACATCGGTAATCACTCGCCCGCGTGCATCAAGCACGGGGTATGAGTAGCCAGAATCCGGGCGCGACTGCTTGCCGCCTATATACATCTTGGCGGTGCGGTCGAGGTTCGAAGACTCTGCACTTTCAGCACCCGGAACCGGCGCAGAAATAGCTTTGACACCGGGCAAGGCCTTGGCCTTTTTCTGCCAAGCGGGCACAAGATATTCCATCATACCTTCGCGCGCACCCTCACGGCCAAAGCCACTCTCTTTATAGCCGCCGAACCCTGCAGAGGCATCAAACAGATTGGTGGAATTGATCCACACGATACCGGCTTTGACCGACCGTGCAGCTTCAAATGCGGTGTCCAGATTCTGGCTCCAGATCGAAGCTGCCAAACCATAACGTGAATTATTGGCAAGTTGTATCGCTTCGCTTGGTGTGCGGAAGGTTGACGACACCAACACCGGCCCGAATATCTCTTCTTGCGCAAGCGTCGACGAGGGCTGCACATTGGTGAACAAAGTCGGTGGGTAAAAACACCCTTTGCCTTTGATCACAGCATCCGCCCAGCTTGGCTGGTGCAGTTCCGCCCCTGCCTTAACGCCTGCCGCAACCTTGGCAGTGATCGCCTCGATTTGAACCGGCGCAACCACTGCGCCCATATCAATCGCCTTGTCGAGCGGGTTGCCAACGCGCAGCGTTTCCATGCGGGCTTTGAGCTTGGCATAAAATTGCGGCGCAATGCTCTCCTGCACCAAAGCGCGCGAACCGGCACAGCAAACCTCGCCTTGGTTGAACCAGATGGCATCGACAACGCCTTCAATGGCGGCGTCGAGATCTGCGTCTTCAAACACCATGAACGGTGATTTACCGCCCAATTCAAGCGACAGCTTTTTACCCGAGCCAGCCGTTTGTTTGCGTAAAATCCGGCCTACATCGGTTGAGCCGGTAAAGGCCAGTTTCTGGATACCGTCGTGGCCGGCAATCAATGCGCCGGTTGAACCATCGCCATTAACAAGGTTGAACACGCCGGCAGGAAGCCCCGCCTCGCGGCAGATTTCGGCAAAGGCAAAAGCCGTGAGTGGCGTATGTTCGGCAGGTTTCAGCACCACGGTGCAACCGGCGGCCAAAGCTGGCGCAACCTTCCATGACAACATTAAAAGCGGGAAATTCCACGGGATAATCTGGCCGCACACACCCGCGGGCACGTGCCCCGGAAATTGCGTATCAACCAGCTCAGCCCAACCTGCATGATGGTAAAAATGGCGCGCCACTAATGGAATATCAATATCACGGGTTTCGCGGATTGATTTTCCATTGTCGATGGTTTCAAGCACTGCCAAAAACCGCGAATGTTTTTGGATCAATCGCGCCAATTTATATAAATGCCGCGCGCGCTGATTGCCCGAAAGCGCCGACCATTTTTTAAATGCCGCACCCGCCGCCGCAACGGCAGCATCTACATCTGACGCGCCACCGATGGCCACCTTGCCCAAAGCCTCATTGGTGGCCGGGTTCATAGCGGCAAAGGTTTTTGCGCCAACTTCAGTGAATTTGCCATTGATGAAATGGCCAAAGCCGGAGCTATGGCTTTTCAGCCAGTCTTTGACCACCGCATCGTCTTCCGGCGCGGGGCCATATTCCATGCTGTTCAATATTCTGAGGATTTCGTTCACAGTTTCATCCTCACGCAGTGCCGTGACGGTCAGACGATGAATAGCGCCCCGTCACATAATGTTCGATCTGGCGTTCAATATCGCCGAGCAGGCCGGATGCGCCCATACGGAAAAAATAAGGTGTCATATAATTTCCACCCATTTCTTCTTTCATCAAAGTCAGCCATGCCAAAGCATCTTTGGCAGCACGGATGCCGCCTGCCGGTTTAAAGGCAACCTCAAAACCGGAGCGCGTCTGATAATCGCGGATGGCGCGCAGCATCACCAACCCGACGGGAAGCGTGGCATTGGTGGCTTCCATGCCGGTTGATGTTTTGATGAAATCCGCGCCTGCCATCATGGCGACCATCGAAGCACAGTAAACGCCGGTCATGGTTTTGATATCGCCCGTGCCAAGAATGGCTTTCAGCCGCGCGTCGCCGCAGGCCTCGCGCATCAGCCTTGTTTCATCATAAAGCGCGGCCCAATTATGGGTGAGCGCAAAGCGGCGGTTGATCACGATATCAATTTCATCGGCACCCGCATCAACGGCCTGACGGATTTCTTCAAGGCGCTGTTTGAGAGGCGTCAGGCCAGCCGGAAAGCCGGTTGCAACGGAGGCTACCGGCACTTTGGTTCCGCGTAAGGCCTTCACCGCTTCGGGCACCATAGCGGGGTAAACGCACACCGCTCCGGTTGTCAGATCATAGCTCTCTAAACCAAGCGCCTTTTTCAAATCATCCCGCATCGGGTGTCTGGCTTTGGCGCAGAGCCGGTCAACGCGGCCCTCAGTATCATCGCCCGCCAGAGTCGTTAGATCAATGCATTCTATTGCGCGCACCAGCCAAGCCGCCTGCCATTGTTTTTTGACGGTGCGGCGCGTGGTGATGGTTGCAGCGCGGCGCTCGGTGGCTGAAAGATTGATGTCCACACCTTCAAACCAATCGACGGCCAGCGGGACACCGGCATTGCGGATATGGTCAGGCGCAACAACCATCAACTCGTTGCGATGTTCGGCGGCCTTGAGGATTGGCACGGCTTTGGTTTTCGTCGCCATTTAAAGCATTCCAAAAATCGCGTGAGCAATGATGGCTTGAAGGCGCTTGCCGCCCAAAGGGGCCATATCTTTGGTCTCCTGATGCGATAGTTCGCCGCCCGTCATGCCTGCCGCAAAATTGGTCACCACCGAACAAGCTGCAACGCGTATGCCTAAAAACCGGCTCAAAATTACCTCCGGCACGGTGGACATGCCGACCGCATCAGCACCCATAATCCTTGCCATACGGATTTCAGCGGGTGTCTCAAAAGACGGGCCTGAAAACCACATATAGGTGCCTTCGCCCAAAGCCGTAGCGGTGGCTTTTGCGCCAGCACGCAACGCGTCGGCCATCTTGGGGTCATAAGCATTGGTCAACCCGACAAACCGCGCATCGCTTGGTTCGCCAAAGAGCGGGTTTGAACCTGAAAAGTTGATATGATCAGTAATCAGCATCACGGAACCCGGAGCCAGATCCTGCCGCACGCCGCCAGCCGCATTGGTCAGCATCATCGCTTCAATGCCAAAGGCTTTGAGCGTCTCGAGGCAAGGGCGCATCACACCTGCATTGCCATGTTCATAATAATGCGCGCGGCCCGCCATTACGGCGACAGCGACGCCATTCAGCTTGCCGATCACCAGTTGCCCCGCATGGCCTGACACGCCGGGTTTTGGAAAGCCTGCGAGTTCGCCGTAAGAAATGCGGGTTTGATCGGTCAAATCATCGACCAGCCCGCCAAGGCCAGAACCCAGCACCATGCCGATTTTGGGTTTCAAACCTGTGCGCGATGCAATCAATGCAGCATTGGTTGAAGCACTCATTTGACGGCTTCCAAATTATCCGGCCCGAAAGATGACGGCAAAAGCTCGTCCAATGTAAACGTACGTTTTATATTTCCCCCATCATCACAGACGTGGATTTTAACGTCGGGCGCGGCAAACTCGCGGATTTTTTGGCGACACCCACCACAGGGTGTCACCAACCCGGATCCTGCGCCAACGACCGCCACTTCCATGATTTTTCGCGCACCGGAAATGGCGAGCGAAGCAATGGCTCCCGCCTCCGCGCAGGTGCCTTCGGGATAGGCTGAATTTTCAACATTGCAGCCAATATGAATTTTGCCGTGCTCATCCAGCAGCGCCGCACCAACCTTGAATTTGGAATATGGCGCATAAGCGGTGAGCCGTGCTTTGACGGCGGCTTGAACAAGTGCGCTCATATCAACGCTCCTTCACATAGGGCACGCCGCCTGCTTTTGGTGGAATGGCCTTGCCGATGAAACCGGCGAGCAGAACAACCGTTAAAATATAGGGCAGCGCGTTGATGAATTGCGACGGCACCTTAACGCCAAACAAAGGCTGGCTTTGCAGCGGAATCGCGACGGCTTCAAGAAAACCGAACAGCAAACATGCGCCTAAAGCGGGCACGGGTTTCCACTTGGCGAAAATCAGTGCGGCCAGCGCAATAAAGCCCTTACCGGCTGTCATGTTGGGGGCAAAATTAGCCGATTGCGCAATGGCCAAATAAGCCCCAGCCACGCCCGACAAAGCCCCGCAAATCATCACTGCAGAATATCTAAGTTGGTTGACGGATATGCCCGCAGTATCCACCGCCGCCGGATTTTCACCCACTGCGCGGAGGCGCAAACCAAAGCGGGTGCGGAACAAAACCCACCACGTCAGCGGCACCATGGCGAAAGCGAGATAGACCAAAATCGAATGGCCGGAGATAATACCTGAATAAATCTGGCCGACCACCGGCACGTCTTTAAGCGCGTCGGCAAATGGTAAATCTAATTGCTGGAACCGGGCTTCATTGGGCAATTGCGGGGTTTTGCCGCCCTCTTTATACCACGCTTTTGCGAGCAGAGACGTCAAGCCAACGGCCAGAAAATTGATTGCCACGCCTGAAACAATCTGGTTGCCGCGCATCGAAATTGAGGCAAAGCCATGTAGCAAACCAACCAAAATGCCGACAAAAATCGCGGCAAGCAGCCCGACCCATTCGCCATAGCCGGTTGCTTGCGCGGCTGTGGCAGCAACACCGGCAGCAAAAGCAGCAAACAGCATTTTGCCTTCAATGCCGATGTCAAAAACGCCCGCGCGTTCAGCATAAAGCCCTGCAAGACACGCCAGCAAAAGCGGCGTTGAAAGCCGGATGGTTGAATCCAATACGGAAAATGCGGTAACCCAATCCATCAGCGCGCCTCCGCCAATTGCGGATTTTCACGCGCAAAAGCCGCCACCAAAAACGGCCTGAACAAATTTTCAAGCGCACCGGCAAACAGGATAACCAGCGCCTGAATCACGATAATCATATCCCGGCTGATCGCAGGCATTTGAAACGACAACACCGAGCCGCCTTGATACAAAATACCAAACAGCAGCGCTGACAGCAGCACGCCCACGGGATGCGAGCGCCCCATCAAAGCGACTGCAATCCCGACAAAACCTGCGCCGCCGACAAAATCCACAGTTAGTTTGCCGACATTGCCCATGATGGTGTTGAGGCCAAGCATGCCCGCCAGCGCGCCGGAAATCAGCATGGTCACAATCGTGATTTTGGTAATCGAAATTCCGGCATATTGCGCCGCCGTCGGGTTAAAACCCATCGCGCGGATCTCATAACCAAGCTTAGTGCGCCAAATCAAAAGCCAGATGCCGAACGCGGATGCCAATGCCAGAAAGAATGTAATGTTGACCGGTGGCGAAGAGAGTTTAGCACCGAACACTGACCAGATCGCTTTAAGCGTCGGCACCATACCGCCCGCTGAAAACAGCCGCGTTGACGGGTCCATTGAAGAAAATGGTTTGAGCCAATTGACCAGCAGATAGACCATGATCGAGGCTGCGATAAAATTAAACATGATTGTGGTGATGACAATATGGCTGCCGCGATAGGCCTGCAAATAAGCGGGGATCGCTGCCCATGCCGCACCGAACGCCATACTTAAAATCAGCGCAAACGGGAAGGTGATATACCATGGCATGTAAGGGTCGAGGCCGAGACACGCTATCGCCACCCCGAGCCCGCCAATATAGGCCTGACCCTCGCCGCCAATGTTGAAGAGTCCTGCGTGAAACGCCACTGCCACAGCCAAACCGGTAAACGTGAAGCTGGTCATAAAATATAAAGTTGAGCCGATGCCACGCCCAGAACCAAGCGCGCCGCCCAACAGAAATTTGAGCGCTTCCCACGGATTTTCACCCAGAAACAGCACCACCAGACCAGCCACCAAGAAACCAACAATCACATTGATTGCAGGCAGCAAGCCGATATCAACCCAGCGCGGCAGTTTAGCATAAGGGTTGCTCATTCAGCGGCCACCTTTGTTTGGTCTTTTGCATTTTGATCTTTGGCAACGCCTGCCATCAGCAAGCCGATTTCGCCTTCGGTGGCATCGGGCGCGACTTCGCCCACAATACGTCCGGCAAACATCACCAAAATCCGGTCGGCAAGTGAGCGGATTTCATCAAGTTCCACCGACACCAGCAAAATGGCTTTGCCTTGGTCGCGCATGGCGATGAGTTGCTTATGTATGAACTCAATGGCGCCAATATCAACGCCGCGTGTCGGCTGGCCAACGAGCAGCACCTTGGGGTCACGCTCCATTTCGCGGGCGAGCACAATTTTCTGCTGGTTGCCGCCGGAAAAACTGGAGGTTTTAAGGCGCGGATTGTCCGGGCGAATATCATATTTCTTCATTTTGGCTGCGGCGTCAGCCTGAATTGCGTCCATATCATGCATTGGGCCAGCGCCATATTGCGCAGAGCGGTGATAGCCCAAAATCGAGTTTTCGTTTTCTTCAAACGCCAGCACCAGCCCCATATGGTGGCGGTCTTCTGGCACGTGCGCCAGACCGCGTTCCCGCATCAAAGCAGGGTCGGCCTCAAGCGTCGGGTCAAGCACTTCGCCCATTAAAACCACGCGGCCGGATTTGGCTTTTTCCAAGCCTGCCAAACATTCAAGCAGCTCCGATTGACCATTGCCTGAAACGCCGGCTATTCCGACGATTTCGCCTGCCCGCACTGAAAACGATACATCGTCAACACGTGCCACGCCCCATTTGTCTTTGACGGTCAAATGCTCAACCCGCAGGCGCTCTTCGGCGGGCTTGGCGTCTTCCTTATCGACTTGCAACAGCACGCGGCGTCCCACCATCAATTCAGCCAATTGCTCCGGACTGGTCTCAGCGGTTTTAACCGTCGCCACCATCTCGCCGCGCCGCATCACAGATACCGCATCAGTAATTTTCATAATCTCGCGGAGTTTATGCGTGATCAAAATAATGGTTTTGCCTTGGGCTTTCAGTGTGCCTAAAATGCGGAATAAATGGTCGGCCTCAGCTGGCGTCAAAACGCCGGTTGGCTCGTCCAAAATCAAAACTTCGGCGCCACGATAGAGCGCCTTTAAAATCTCAACGCGCTGCTGCAGGCCCACCGGCAAATCTTCGACCAGCATATCGGGGTCGACGTCGAGTTCATAATCATCGGCGAGTTTTTTGAGCGCAGCCCGCACTTTGGTTTCGCCGCCGGAGAGCAACATACCGCCCTCAACACCAAGCAAAACGTTTTCGAGCACTGTAAAATTATCTACCAGCATAAAATGCTGGTGAACCATGCCGATGCCAACGGCGATGGCATCCTGACTGGTTTTTATCGAAACCAGATTTCCCGCCACACGAATATCACCATCGTCTGCGGCGTAAAACCCGTAGAGAATAGACATCAGCGTCGATTTGCCAGCGCCGTTTTCGCCAATAATCCCGTGAATTGTGCCTTTATTGACGATCAAATTGATATCTTTATTGGCGTGTACCGCGCCAAAGCGCTTATCAATGCCGGTCAGCTCAATGGCTGCTGCGCTTAAAGCATTACTCACTTCGGCATTCGTCAAAATGGTGGCCCGCTAATTGGGTTTCATAAAATAGAAAAAGGGCGCGAGTTCCCCGCGCCCTTCGTTCAAACTTTAGTAAGGGCAAGCATTGTCTGACATATAGTCATGCACTTTAAGGGTGCCAGCAATAATATCTGCTTTGGCCTTATCAACTGCGGCTGTCATTTCCGGAGTGATCAGCGCTTTGTTGTTATCGTCCAGCGCCCAATCAATCCCGCCTTCGGCAACACCGAGCGACACGATGCCGGCTGTGAATTTGCCTTCTTGTGTGTCTTTAAACGCGTTATAAACGGCAACATCAACGCGTTTCAGCATGGATGTCAAAACTGAGCCCGGCTGAATGCCGTTCTGGTTTGAATCTACACCAACTGAGAATTTGCCGGCGTCTTTAGCGGCTTGCAATACGCCTAGACCGGTTTGGCCCGCTGCTGCGAAAATCACGTCCGCACCGCGGTCAATCTGCGACTTGGCAAGTTCGCCGCCTTTGGTCGGGTCATTCCAAGCAGCCGGTGTATCACCGGTCATGTTCTGGAACACTTCACCATCGGCTTTAGCCGCTTTAAAGCCGCCGACATAACCGCAACCAAAACGGCGGATCAACGGAATATCCATACCACCAACAAAGCCGCCTTTACCGGTTTTAGAAGCCATACCGGCAAGCATACCAACGAGGTATGAGCCTTCCTGCTCTTTAAACACAACCGAGCGTACGTTTGGCGCGTCAACTACCATGTCGACGATCACAAAAGATTTGTCTGGAAATTCGGCAGCGAGTTTGGCAACCGCGTCCGCATTACCAAAACCAACGGCCACGATCGGGTTGGCGCCTGATTCGGCAAAGTTGCGCAAAGCCTGTTCGCGCTGGTCAGCGTTTTGGAGTTCAAACTCCATATAGGATTTGCCGGCTTCGGCTTTCCATTTTTCAGCGCCGGTCCAAGCAGCTTCATTGAAGGATTTGTCGAACTTGCCGCCCAAATCGATCAGCAATGCGGGCTCGCCTTCAGCGGCAGATGCAATCATTGAACCTGCGATAAGCGCAGATGCGGTCATCAGACCGAGGAGTATTTTCTTCATGGGGTCACCTTGTTGTTGTTCCCTGTTGCAGCGCAGCGCCGCCGCTTAAATTGCGGCTCCGGCTTGGGGTGGATTTGTTGCACGGAAAATGAGTGCCGCAAAGCCGCAAAAAGCGCAAAAGGTAAAAATGTGAGGGCAAATTGACTGTAAAACCAACTTGGCAGACTTTAATAGTCTTTAGAAGAAGTGGACCTGCTCTCATAGCGAATATCACAGGATATGGCATTTCCTCTTCCCCATTCTACTTGGGGGAGAGGAAAGGAAAGAATGAGTTGAGTTAAGCGGTTTTGCTACTAGCCATAAGCGCCTACGCGCCACCCACAACACAAGCAACGCCGGTGCCTCTAAGCCCGCAATATCCGCCAGGATTTTTGGCCAAATATTGCTGGTGATAATCTTCGGCAAAGAAAAACTCTTTCCAACCGTCAATTTCAGTGGTGATTTTTGCCCCGTGTCCGGCTTTGTCGAGTGCGGCCTGATAAGCGTCCCTTGAAGCTTTCACCACAGACAATTGCACGGGCGTCGACGTGTAAATCACTGACCGGTATGTTGTGCCGACATCATTGCCCTGCCGCATACCTTCAGTCGGGTTATGCTCTTCCCAAAAAATTTTCAGCAATGCGTCCAACGAAACTTCTTTCGGGTCGTAGACCACCAGAACGGTTTCAGCCTGTCCTGTCATGCCGGTACAGGTCTCTTGATACGTTGGATTGCGGGTAATGCCGCCGGAAAAACCAACCATCGTTACCCAAAC
>JANMFT010000016.1:0-5052 GCA_031374255.1 Limoniibacter sp.
AATGGGCCGACATCAGCGTTGGCTGCCATTGCAGAAAACGCGAGCAATACAGGCGCATTTCGTTCACCAGCAGCTTCAATCAAAGCGCGCGCAGTTGCCAAACTACCTTCCCAATTGTCCGCTGTGACCCATGAATTATCAATCAACAAGGCTTGAGGGCCATCGCCTAAGGTCAGTTCCGCCTGCGGGTTGAGCACGGGTTTTGCCAGCGCCAGAATCAATAAAGACGCCAAGGCCAGTCTGAGCGCCGTAAGCCACCACGGGCTTTTATCCGGTGTTTCATCCTTGCGGATGAGCTTGGCGAGAATTTTGAGCGGCGGAAAAATCTCGGTCACAGGGCGGGGTGGTGTCAAACGCAGCAGCCACCAGATCGCAGGCAGCACGACGAAAGCGGCGAGCACTAAGGGTGAGGCAAACGCGATCATACGAAATCACTCATACTTGTGCACCCGCTGACAAAGCGCCGAACAATTGCACCAAAGCGGCTGAAGCCAGGCCGTCGGTTTTGGTTGTGACATAACTCCAGCCGCGCGATTTGGCGTGTCGGGTCAACTCCTCGCGGCGGGCAACGTAGAGTTGACGGTATTCAACGGCCAAAGTGTCGGCGCGGCCCGCAGTGAGTTTAATGCCGGATTCAGGGTCAACAAATTCGGTGCGACCCGAATAGGGGAAATTTTCTTCAGCCGGATCCGTCACTTCAACCAAATGCACCCGCACGGCGCGTGAGGCCATGGGTTCGAGCTTTTCCATAATCTCTTCAACCGGATCCAAAAAATCGCTTATATAAACGCACTCACTATGGCGGCTGATAGCGTTCAAATCCGGTGAGGAACTAAGCGCCTCAACACTGAACAGGCTGGCGGCCAAACGCTCTGCACCGTGGCGAGAGGACGTAGGTGCAAATACTTGCGGATAAGCAATGCGTTCACCGGAGCGTGACAGGATTTCAGCAAGTGCCAAAACAATAACCAACGCACGGCTTTCTTTGGACACTGTTGCCAGTTGAGATTGATACAGCATCGAAGGTGACGGGTCAGCCCAGAGCCAAATTGTATGGGCAGCCTGCCATTCAAGATCACGCACGTAAACATGTTCGTCGCGCGCCGAGCGACGCCAATCGATGCGGGCAACGGTTTCACCGGCAGAATAGGGCCGGTATTGCCAGAACTCCTCGCCAATTCCGCGGCGTTTTCGGCCATGCCAACCGGGCGTGATGATGTTGGCAATGCGTTGAGCCTCAACCAGCAAATCCGGCAACAAGGCAGCGCGCGCACGGGCACGGGCGAGAAGCTCACCCCCACTGGCGCGGGCTGCGATATTGCCGATTGCCACCATCAGGCTTTGTCCAAACCGGCGACCAAACCATTGATCACGTCGGTGACTTTCATGCCCTCGGCCCTTGCCGCAAACGTAAGGGCCATGCGGTGTTGCAATACGGGGATCGCCAGTGCGCGCACGTCGTCGACTGACGGTGCCAACCGGCCATCCGCCAAAGCGCGGCCACGGGCGCACAGCATCATGGCTTGACCGGCGCGTGGACCGGGGCCCCATGATACTTGCTTATCAAGCGTCGCATTGCCATGGCCGGGGCGCGCCGCGCGCACCAATTTCAAAATAGTATCGACCACACTTTCCGGCACAGGCATACGGCGGACGAGGTTCTGGATGGATTTGAGTTTATCACCATCAAGAACTTGGGTTGCTTTGCCGGAAGAAGTGCCGGTGGTTTCTAAAAGCACGCGCCGCTCAGCATCAAGTGTCGGGTAAAGCACGTCGATCTGCATCAAAAACCGGTCAAGCTGGGCTTCCGGCAACGGGTAAGTGCCTTCCTGTTCAAGCGGGTTTTGTGTTGCAAGCACATGAAATGGCGCAGGCAGATCATAGCGCTGGCCCGCTATCGTCACATGATATTCCTGCATGGCTTGAAGCAGCGCTGACTGCGTTCTCGGGGAAGCGCGGTTGATTTCATCGGCCATGAGAAGCTGCGTAAAAATCGGGCCTTTGACAAAGCGGAAAGAGCGTTTGCCATCGCCTGCCTGTTCAAGAACCTCTGAACCTAGAATGTCTGGTGGCATCAAATCGGGTGTAAACTGCACGCGGCTGGAACCAAGACCCAGCACCGTTCCAAGCGTTTCAACCAGTTTGGTTTTTGCAAGACCCGGAACACCGACAAGCAAAACATGTCCGCCTGCCAAAATTGCCGCCAATGTCCGCTCGACCACGTCTTCCTGCCCGAAGATGACTTTCCCAATTGCGGCGCGAACGTCTTTCAGTTGCGACTGCGCGGCCTCAGCTTCCGCAACCATGGCTTTGGGGTCAGTTTTGGCGGGTTTTGGTTCGGCGCTCATGCTGGCTCCTGAAAAATTGGGTCATTAGAATCATGTCATCCCACATTTAATAAGGCTAGGGGAGATGCGCCTGCTGACAAGCGGGCAAAGAGTGACTATTTCGTGACCATGGTCGTTAAACCCTTCATCGATGCGCCAAATTCGGCTTCGCTTGCCGATATGATCACGCGTGCCAGCCGCACAGGCAAGGGTGTGCCGCCAGTTGAGATGTGGGAACCAGCGTTTTGCGGCGATATTGATATGGAAATCAAACGCGACGGCACATGGTTTTACCTCGGCACGCCTATTGGGCGGCAGGCTATGGTGGAACTGTTTGCTTCAGTGCTCCGCAAAGATGCGGATAGCAAAACCTATCTCGTTACACCGGTTGAAAAACTCGGTATCCGTGTTGAGGACGCGCATTTTATCGGAGTTGAGCTTGATGTTGCGGGTATGAGCGATCAACAGGCTTTGACACTTCGCACCAATGTTGGCGACGTTGTTGAGATTGGACCGGAGCACGAGATGCGGTTTGAGGTTGAGCCACAGAATGGTGGCCTTAAACCCTATATCCATGTGCGCGGGCGACTTGAAGCATTGGCTTCACGACCTGTCATGCACCAGCTGATGGCGCTCGGCGAAGACATAGAAATCAACGGTCAATTGATGTTTGCTTTGCGTTCGCGCGGTATTGTGTTTCCGGTGATGGCGGCCGACCAGCTCGCGCAATTGGCGGATGAATAAATATGTTTGATGTTTTAAACGCAGGGTTTGCCGAGCCATTTGCCTCCGATGCCGAAGATGGCGACTACATCCTAAATCCCGGTGCACGCGATGCATTGCGCAGCCAAAACTTGCGTGATGCGGCAGTGTTGATTGCCATTTTCCAGCATCTTGAAAACCCAACGGTCATCCTGACACAACGCAGCGAAAATCTGCGCAAACATACCGGCCAGATTGCGTTTCCAGGCGGAATGATTGATGCAGAAGATGCATCTGCAATTGATGCCGCACTGCGAGAGGCTGAAGAGGAAATCGGCTTGCCGCGCAATGTGCCGCAAGTCATTGGCCAATTGCCGGATTATGTCAGCGGCAGCGGATTTCGGATTAAACCTGTTGTGGCTTTGGTGCCGCCGGGGCAAAAACTTGTGATCAATACTGATGAAGTTGCGCAAGTATTTGAAGTGCCGCTGGCGTTTTTGATGGACCCGCAAAACCACATTCAATCAAGCCGCGAATGGCAGGGTGTTGAGCGGTTTTATTATGAAATGCCGTATGAAAAGCACCGTATCTGGGGCGTGACCGCAGGTATAATCCGCGCGTTTTATGAACGGGTTTACGCATGAGTATTTCACTCAAAAGCAAAGCCGGTTGGCTGGACGATGCTGATGTTCAAAAATTGTTCGCGGTGCTGAATTCGGACGGCAGAGAGGCCCGCGTGATAGGCGGCGCTGTGCGCAATGCGCTGATGGACGTTGACGCGGGCGATATTGATTTTGCCACGACCACCGTTCCTGACGATACAATTAAATGGGTTGAGGCAGCAGGTTTTAAGACTGTTCCCACGGGCTATGCGCATGGCACAATTACAGCGGTGAAAAACGGACGTGCGTTTGAGATCACCACTTTGCGGCGCGATGTTGCAACCAATGGCCGCCATGCTGAAGTGGCGTTTGGCACGGACTGGGAGGCAGACGCCCGGCGCCGTGATTTCACAATCAATGCTCTGTCGTGTGATGCGGACGGCAAAATCTATGATTATTGCGGCGGCATTGCAGACATCGAAAGCCGCACCATTAAGTTTATTGGAAACTCCGAAACCCGCATCGCCGAAGACTATTTGCGAAGCCTGCGATTCTACCGTTTTTTTGCGCATTATGGCTCCGGCAGACCGGATAGCGACGGCATTCGCGCGACAGCAAAATTGAAGTCCGGTCTTGCGCAATTGTCCGCAGAACGCATCTGGGCCGAACTTAAAAAGTTGCTGGTTGCGCCTGATCCTTCGCGGGCGCTGCTTTGGATGCGGCAAGCCGGTGTGCTCACCGCGATCCTGCCGGAAAGCGAAAATTGGGGTATTGATGCGGTGCCGGGGCTGGTTGCCACAGAACAGGCGCTGGTTTGGAATGCAGACCCACTGCTGCGATTGATGGCAATCACCCCGCCGAATGCAGTTCGCGCGGAAGTCATGGCCGGGCGGCTGAAATTGTCCAAACCAGAACGTGAAAGGTTGATCGCACATGCCTTAACTTTGCCTGTTGCCCCTGACGCTAGTGAAACGGCGCTGGCAAAACGACTTTATCGGGAAGGTATTTCAGGGATATTGGACCGGTTGAAATTAGCGCTTGCATCAACGCGGACGAAGGCTCTCGCCAATGATATAGCGATGATAGAAGCAGCAAAACTCAGCCGGCTTTTAGCGTTCGCGCAAAACTGGAAGCGCCCAATGTTTCCGGTGTCTGGCAAGGACTTGAAAGCAAAAGGCTTCGTTGAAGGCGCAGCTTTGGGTGAAGCGTTGGGCTCTTTGGAAACCCGCTGGGTTGATAGCGGGTTTAAGTTGAAGCTGGATGATTTGCTGACTGGGTTTACCCCCACTCTCTATCCCTCCCCACAGGGGGGAGGGGGACTTTGACCTCCCGCTTGATACTTCAAATTTAATATCAAGCACAACGTTCTCAAGTGGCGGTGTGATGCTTGAATCCCCCTCCCCCTTGTGGGGAGGGATAGA
>JANMFT010000027.1:0-4715 GCA_031374255.1 Limoniibacter sp.
ACAAACCCGTCACGCACGTCTTCGCGCTCCAGAAAATGGGTGAGTTCCAAACCATCCGGCAATTTGGTTGGCATGTCTTTGGAGGAATGCACGGCGATATCGATCCGCCCGTCGGCAAGCCGCTCTTCGATTTCTTCGGTGAACAGCCCCTTCCCGCCGATTTCAGACAGTGGCCGGTCTTGGATGCGGTCACCGGCTACCGAAATTACATTGATGATAATTTCATCTTCGGAAACATGATGGGCGGCAGCCAACCGCGCCCGCACCTCATGGGCCTGCGCCATGGCCAATGGAGAACCGCGGGTTCCTAACGTCAAGAAAGGCTTTGTCATCTTTAGCTTTGCACCGCACCATGTTAGGCGCGTCCATCAAACCGTCGAACCCATGCCTAATCATATTTCAGATGAAGGGCAATTCGACCGAAGGTTGAAATTGTATAAGGACTTGCTTTGCGCTTTCTTGGAATAGAAACCAGCTGTGATGAAACTGCTGCCGCGATTGTTGTGCGTGATGAAGCTGGCGCGGGCAAAATTCTGTCCAACATCGTGCACAGCCAGATCGCCGACCACACGCCCTATGGCGGCGTGGTGCCGGAACTGGCGGCGCGTGCGCATATTGAAAAACTCGAAGGTGTGATTGAACGCGCGCTTAACGAAGCCAATGTCACTTTAGCTGAACTTGACGGCATCGCTGTTACCTCCGGCCCCGGCCTGATTGGCGGGCTGATTGTCGGGCTGATGCATGCCAAAGCGATTGCGATGGCAACAGGTAAGCCATTTTATGCGATCAACCATCTCGAGGGCCATTCGCTCACCGCACGGCTGACAGATGGCAGTCAATTTCCGTATTTGCTGCTGCTGGTTTCGGGCGGGCATACTCAAATTTTGAGTGTCGAAAGTGTTGGTCAATACCGCCGCATGGCGACCACGATTGACGATGCTTTGGGCGAAGCGTTTGACAAGACCGCCAAACTGCTCGGCCTGGGATTTCCTGGAGGGCCGATGGTGGAGCGGGCTGCCAAAAACGGCACCCCAAAACGCTTCCGCTTCCCGCCACCCCTTAAAGGTGATGCGCGTTTGGCATTTTCGTTTTCGGGATTGAAAACGGCACTTCGGGTTAAGGCTGAAGAGTTGCAACCATTGTCTGATCAAGACATTGCCGATTTGTGTATGGCGTTTCAAACCTCGGTTGCCGAAAGCGTTTCTGACCGTGTGGCACGGGCCATGAAGATGTTCCGCGAAAAGCACCCACAAGCACATGTACCTGTGATTGTGGCAGCGGGCGGTGTTGCTGCCAATTTGAGTTTACGCAAAGCGCTGACAGACACAGCAGCTGCCCACGGTTTTGCTTTCGTTTCACCACCCATTGCGCTGTGTGCAGACAATGGCGCGATGATCGCATGGGCGGGTTTGGAGCGCGCCGCGCTTGGGTTTCCAGCTGATGATATTGGCATTGCACCACGTTCACGCTGGCCGCTCGACAGTGAAGCTGAACCTGTGTTCGGCTTTGGCAAACGGGGGCCAAAAGCATGAAAGTCAAAATATGAGAGTTGCAGTGCTTGGCGGTGGAGCTTGGGGAACGGCGCTCGGGTGTGTTTGTGTTGCTGCTGGGCATGATGTTGTGGTGTGGGCACGCGACCAAACGACTGTGCACTTGATAAATCAAACTCATCGCAACCAAGCCTATTTGCCCCATGTGGAATTGCCGGAGGCTCTAAAAGCCAACACAGATATGTCGCAGGCCTTGGTGGAGGCTGAAATTGTGCTGGCGGTGACACCGGCCCAAACGACGCGCCACGTTTTAACGAGCGTCAAACCGTTTTTGCCTACTAACGCGACACTTGTGCTTTGCGCCAAAGGCATTGAAGCCGAAACCGGTTTGTTCCTGTCAGACATTGCTAAAGACATTTCGCCCAACCAGAAAGTAGCAGTTCTTTCCGGCCCCGGTTTTGCCGGTGAAATCGCACGTGGCCTGCCAAGCGCAGTGACATTGGCTTCGAACAAAATTGGTGATGCGTTAGTGCTTGCGGAAACTCTGTCGTCGTCGAGTTTCCGCATTTATGCCAGCGATGATGTGCGCGGTGTTGAGGCGGGTGGTGCGCTTAAAAACATCATTGCCATTGCCGCTGGCGCGGTACACGGCGCGGGGCTAGGCGCCAGTGCATCAGCCGCTATGGTTACGCGCGGGTTTGCTGAGATTAAACGTGTTGGTGAAGCGTTTGGCGGCAAAGCAGAAACATTGAACGGCCTTTCAGGCCTTGGTGATTTGATCTTGACCTGCAATTCCACCCAATCGCGAAATTTTCAATTCGGTGTGGATTTGGCAAAGGCTTGCGTATCAAGGGCACTGGCTGAAGGCGCAGCGACGGCGCATATTGCGGCCAGCCTTGCCGCAAAGCGTGGCATTGAAGCGCCGATCATTGCTGCAGTATCGGCGTTGATTAACGGCCAAACCACCATTACCGGTGCAGTTGCGGCGCTGATGGCCCGCCCCCTGAAAGAGGAAAAGTAATTGGCACATTGGCTGTTTAAATCAGAACCTGATGTCTGGTCGTTTGAGATGCAAAAGGCCAAAGGCGACGCTGGTGAGCTATGGACGGGCGTGCGCAATTACCTCGCCCGCAACAATATGCGCGCGATGAAAATTGGCGATACCGGCTTTTTTTATCATTCCAATATCGGTTTGGAAGTGGTCGGCATTGTTGAGGTTTGCGCGCTGTCACAGCCTGATTCCACAACCGAAGACCCGCGCTGGGATTGCGTTACGATCCGCGCCGTTAGGGATTTTGTGCAGCCGGTCACGTTGAAAGATGTCAAAGCCAATCCGGCGCTTGCTCAGATGGCTTTGGTTACATCCATGCGGCTCTCGGTTCAGCCAGTGACAGAAGACGAGTGGGTTGAAGTTTGCCGAATGGGCAACACCCGGCCCTAAGTTTCTAGAAGCTGGTGACGCCGTTGGCCAAGGCAATTGTGTAGGCGACATAGGCCGCCAGAAACACCAAACCAACCACTCGGCCGAGCGGCGCTTTTGTGAACAGCACAATGAGCAATGCCACAGTCGTAGCAACCATAATCGGCACATCAAATCCCGGAAAATTCGGGCTGATCGCAATCGGTTTAACGATTGAGGCAATACCCAGAATGCCAAGGATGTTAAAGATATTGGAGCCGACAATATTGCCGATGGCCACATCGCCCTGTTTACGGATAACTGCCACCATCGAGGTGGCCAGCTCAGGCAGCGATGTGCCGACGGCCACAATCGTAAGGCCGATAACGGCTTCAGAAATACCGGCATCGCGCGCAATCGACACTGCGCCGCGCACCAGCAATTCTGCACCGCCGAACAGCAAACCAAAACCAGCCAGCAACCACAGCGCAGTCATGCCGCCGGAGAGTGGCGCCGCACTAAGGGTATCATCTTCCTCAGTGGCGGCAGCAGTTTGCTTGCGGCCTTTGATGTAAGACATCACGATATAGACTATCAGGCCGGCAAACAAAATAACACCCGACAAGCGGCCAAGCTCTGACATAAACATCAGCGCGTAAAGCAAAAGCGCCACGCCGGTTGCGATCAGCATATCGCGCTTAACGCCGGGGTCGAACTTGGTGATCGGTGCAACCACCATGCAAAGTCCCAGAATAAACAGGATGTTGGCGGTGTTGGAGCCGACCACATTGCCGAGCGCAATATCGGGCGAGCCGGCATAAGCGGCACGGAGTGAAACCAGCAATTCCGGCATTGAGGTTCCAAAGCCAACGACGGTAAGTGAAATAATCAGGGCCGGCAGGCCAAGTTTTTTAGCCAATGATACTGCGCCGCGAATAAGTGCCTCACCGCCGAAAAACAGCAGCACCAAGCCTGCGGCAATCAACGTCAAATCAACAAGCATGAAAATCCCCCGAAATATGCGGCACTCTTGGACAGCACGGCTTTGACGCGAAATAAGTGGCGGTGGGTAAGAGTTCAAGCCACTATGGAGTTTTGGTTGCCATTCATTTGAGCCATGTTTAGGAGACGGAACTCGATATGTTTCTGTCCGGATTAAAAATGATGACCACAAAAACCCTTCTTCTTTTGCCAGGTGACGGCATTGGCCCTGAGGCTATGGCCGAAGTTGAAAAACTGATAGCCGTGATGAATGCAGACGAGAGTGCAGACTTTGTAACCGATCACGGCCTTGTTGGCGGCTCGGCTTATGATGCCCACGGCGTTGCGATTTCAGACGCCGATATGGCCAAGGCGATGGCGGCAGATGCAGTATTGTTTGGCGCTGTCGGCGGGCCCAAGTGGGATAGCGTACCTTACGAGCACCGCCCTGAAGCCGGGTTACTGCGTCTGCGCAAAGACCTCGCTTTATTTGCCAACTTGCGGCCTGCGATTTGCTATCCGGCGCTCGCACATTCATCTTCGCTCAAGCCCGAAATCATCGAAGGCCTTGATATTCTGATCGTGCGGGAATTGACCGGCGGGGTTTATTTCGGTGAGCCTAAAGAAATAATCGACCTCGGGCATGGCCAGAAGCGCGGCATTGATACGCAGGTTTATGATACTTACGAAATCGAGCGCATTTCAGCGGTGGCGTTTGAACTTGCACGCACACGCGGCAATGCGGTGTGTTCAATGGAAAAACGCAATGTGATGAAATCCGGCGTGTTGTGGAACGAGGTCGTCACCGCCACCCATAAAGCCAAGTATTCTGATGTGAAATTATC
>JANMFT010000039.1:0-5021 GCA_031374255.1 Limoniibacter sp.
CCCAAGCCCGGCGGCCCGACAAACAGCACGTGGTCCAATGCCTCGGAACGCGACTTTGCGGCCTCAATAAAAACTTTCAGATTGGAGCGCGCAGCTTCCTGCCCGACAAATTCACTGAGCATTTGCGGGCGCAAAGACGCGTCCACGTCCTCGCCGCGTTTTTCACCCGAGATCAGCCGGTCGTCATCGCTCATTGGAGGAGTTCCATGCCGGGAATGCGGGAGGCAGCACCCTGATCAAAGGTGAATGTAGAAATGCACCCTGCCTTGCGATTGCTTTCTGCAATTAAACCATCGATCAGCAGAGAGAGGGGTATCTTGCGCTGCGTTACCAGCGCGAGCGTTTCAACGCCTTCAAACTCAATTGACGGTACAGCCATCAATATTTCCAGAATTTCTAAAATTGCGACTTCCGCCTTGCTATAAACACGGCGAAGAATCCAAACGACCTCCATTAGAACCAAATTGCTTATTCTAATTTTTTCGTGCGCCGGCACTTCATAAAGTAGCCGCTGTGCCTTTTCGTGCTGCTCTAAATCAGCTGACTCAAGGAACCGCAGCAGTACATTTGTGTCTACCGCGATCAAAGCGATTGCTTCTTCTTAGCGTTGAGTTCGTTCCATTCCCGTTTGATCCGTTCGTCTTCTTCAACTAAATACTGACCTATTTCATCAGCAAACTCTTCTCTTGTTGGTAATTTTTTTGGAGCCTTGCCAAGAATTCCCGCCAATTCCATAATCGACCGGTTTTTTGGCCGGGCAACAACATTGCCATTCTCAATGGTGACGGAAAATTTTGTGCCTTCTTTTAAGCCCAAGGTTTCTCTGATTTCCTTGGGCACGGTTAACTGGCCCTTGGATGTCATTGTTGCATAAATGCCCATTGTAAGAACTTTCCCGTGTATTATTACTTCTCGTGCAATGTAAGGAAATTCTCACAAAATACAACTTACCGCGCCAATTCCTTCAAACCCAATCTAATCAAACTGGCGCTGCTTGCCCCTTCATCGGCGTTTTTAAGCGCGGCAGCTACAGCCTGCGCGGCCACGTCGCGCGAATACCCCAGATTTGAGAGCGCCGAAATTGCATCTAGCGTGGCGGATGATGCCGCCCCAGCATCAATTTCTCCTGCCAATTGCTGAACGGCAGCAGACCCACCGTACATTGCAGGCACCTTGCCTTTAAGCTCTGTTACCAGCCGCAAAGCTACCTTTGGCCCCACACCCGGCGTGCGGGCAATCATCGCTTTGTCTTGAAGAGCAATCGCATTGGCGAGTTCAGCACTGGTCAATGTTGACAGCACCGCCAGAGCAACCTTTGCGCCGACACCTTGCACACTTTGCAAAAGCTTAAACCAATCGCGCTCTGCGTGGCTGGCAAAGCCGAACAAACGGATCATGTCTTCACGAACATAGGTCTCAATTAAAAGCGATGCCGCCTCACCTGCCTTCAGCCCCATCAATGTTCTGCTGGAACAAAACGCGACATAGCCAACGCCTTGCACGTTCAAGATCACATGGTCTTCGTCGATCTCCTCCACCAAGCCATAAAGCTTCCCGATCATGCTGAAACTCTCATTCTCGCTCCAAGTGTCGCCGCCGACATAGCGCGGTGATGTGCGTGGCAAATTGCAATGGCCAAGGCGTCTGCCGCATGCTCCGTTTTAAATTCAGCGCGTGGCAAAAGCAGTTTTACCATTGCCCGGATTTGCGCTTTGTCTGCATGGCCCGCACCAACCACCGATTTTTTCACCAGATTTGGCGCATATTCAGCCACGCTAAGTGCTGCCAAAGCTGGCACCAGCATACAAATGCCGCGCGCCTGACCCAGCTTAAGTGTCGCCGCGCCATCGCGGTTGACGAAAGTTGCTTCAACCGCCGCCTCATCTGGCGTTTGTTCCCGAACCACTGCAAACAGCCCGTCATGGAGTGTTTTTAGCCGCGTCGCCAGCGGCATTGCGCTATCGGTATCCACTGTGCCGGACGCAATAAAACTTAATTTATTTGATTGAACGCCGATCACGCCCCAGCCGGTATGGCGCAATCCCGGGTCAATCCCAATAATGCGAATAATGTCTGACAAAAGGCCGAATCTCAACGCGATAAGCCTGCACCATGCATTGAAAATGCGAACAAATCAAAAACAAATATTGACTAAGCATCTTGCGAAAAAATGTTTGCGGTTTTTCGCACAAACGATGCGACAATTAATTGTTTAACGTCCGAAAGCGGTGCGCAACAATTCAATCTGCTCATTGACCGGATTATTATCAGTTTCGGCGATAATGCCAGCGCGCTCGCCATAAAGCTCTTCGTCCAAACGGCGGATGTCTCGTTCCATCACCAAAGACCGGTCGATCAACTCACGGAATGCTGCGGGCAATTCTGCAAACACAGCACTTCCATGCACATCAGACGGCGTCGAAAGCCGCACTTTAGTGCGCTCTTGCATCACTTGGTTGACAGTCATTTCACCGGAATTGGCCGCACGTTGCAACAGCAGCCACGACGCCAATTGCATCAACCGGGTGGTCAGCCGCATCGATTCCGAAGCATAAAGCATCGAGGCTGGTTTCGTCAGGCTTTTGGCCTCCGCACGGCCGTCCCCGTCAAGATAGTGCGCGGTTTCCTCAACCAACGCCATACCTTTTTTATAGGTCGGCCCGAAGCGGTCGCTGGCAACGCGGCGCTCTGTCAAAACAATCATGTTGTTTTTACTCATGTTGTTTTGACCGCGAACCATTTACACCCTCACACATACGCATGACGTCAGGCTTTTCAGCCCCCGCACTATCGTTGACCACAGCAATAGCGGCAATTTCACGGGGAGTTCAAGGACAGCCTTAAGAAAGGGTTAACGGTCAAAATTTGGGCAAAAAAAGAGCCGCACACATCGCGGCTCAGAATATCAACAGGGAGGCGTCCAACCAGATCAAAGGAGAAGAAGTTGTCCGATAATTAAGAGTAACTGTTAATCATTAACAAAAGTTAAACGGTTCGATTGGTCGCTCACTTAATCCTCATTCGAATGCGATAGTTCAATAAAATTCAGGATGTTTGCCAATGCGTGTTTTATTGATCGAAGACGACCCTATGATTGGAAAAGCACTGCAAGTGGCCTTGGTAGATCGCGGTATCAGCGTTGATTGGGTGCGCGATGGCCAAACCGGCCTTGAAGCGGTCGAAACCGGTGGACATGCCATAGTGTTGCTTGATCTTGGATTGCCGAAAATGGACGGCATGTATGTGTTGAAAGCCGCAAGGGCCTCTGGCACCAAAACCCCCGTTTTAATATTGACCGCCCGTGATGCGCTGGAAAACCGGATTGCAGGACTGGATCTTGGTGCCGATGATTATGTTCTGAAACCTTTCGACATCGACGAACTTTTGGCCAGAATGCGCGCGGTTTTGCGGCGTCATCATGGGCAGACCCAATCTGTATTGAATGCAGGCGCGGTCACTTTGGACACGGCCAATCACAAAGTTACCTTCGACGGCACCACCAAAACACTTCCTGCCCGTGAATTTGCTCTGATGCTGGCGTTGGCAGAGAGACCCGGAATGTTTTTGTCCAAAGCTCAACTGGAAGAGCGGCTTTACGGCTGGGGCGAAGAAGTTGAAAGCAATGCGGTCGATGTGTTGATTTATTATGTCCGCAAAAAATTCGGCAAAAACATTATTCACAATCTTCGTGGCGCCGGTTGGCTTATACCTAAAACCGAAAAGAGCTGAGCGATGTCTTTGAAACGATCACTCATCCTTGCTTTTGCAGGCCTGCTGACTGTGCTTGGCATTTTGTCTGCGACATTCGCCTATATTTCCGCAAGTTCAGAAGCATGGGATATGATGGATGCGCAACAAAACCAAATTGCGCGATTTGCAGCCAATGGCCCGCTTTTGCAAACCCCTGTCAACGCTTTACCGGGCTTTGAAGCTGAAGACGATTTTGTTGTCGATATCGCGGACAAAAATAGCGGTGCTCATTTCCGCTCGCATTCCGGTGTGACGCTGCCGAAAGAACTCATTGGCGGTTTTAGCGCTTTCACCGATACGAATGGCGAGTGGCGTCTCTACACATTGGTAACCGAAGCCAGGATCGTGCGGGTGGCACAGCCGGTTGCCGCGCGCAATGATATTGCTGCCGATTCTGCCTTGGGAGCAACACTGCCATTCCTTTTTGCCATTCCGGTGTCCTGGCTTTTAATCACTGCACTGGTTGCCGCTGTCATCCGGCGCCTGACGATTGTGGCCGATACTGTGAACCAAAAAACACCCGGTGACACAACGCCAATTGCTACAGACGATGCGCCGCTGGAAATCAGGCCGCTTATTAACGCAGTCAACGGCGCTCTTGCCCGCCAACAATCAGCGCTGGAACAGCAATCAGATTTCCTCGCCAATGCCGCCCATGAGTTGCGCACGCCCTTGGCTGCCATTGGATTGCAAATCGGCAATCTGAAGAGCGTGGCCAAAGAACCGGTCGTGATAGAGCGCATTAAGGAACTCGAGTCTGGTGCAAAGCGCGCGGCTGCCCTGACAGATCAATTGTTGCGGCTGGCGCGGCAAGAAGCATCCGGGAGCAAGGCGAGCAATGAAATTGTATCGCTTAATGAGACGCTGTCGGCGGTTATTGCGGGCCTCCAGCCCTTGGCAAATGAACGCCGCATTGATTTGGCACTTCCGCTTTTACAGCCATTCAAAACCCGCGGATATCAGGCGGATATTCATGTGGCACTCGAAACTCTGCTTGATAATGCCATCCGTTACTCACAGGCAGGCAGTAAAGTGGAGGTGACAATTCAGCAGAATAAGAACCAAGTTGTTTTAACAGTCACGGATAATGGGCCGGGAATCGTGAAATCGGATCTACCCCATGTTTTCGAACGATTCTATCGCGCCGCTGGACAGGAAAATCCTGGCAGCGGCTTGGGCCTTGCCATTGCCAAAATGATTGCTGACCGCAACCGCCTCACTATTACTCTTGCTAACCGCAAGGACGGTCACGGCCTGATTGCCACAATAGC
>JANMFT010000054.1:0-2763 GCA_031374255.1 Limoniibacter sp.
GCTGTCGGCTCATCCAGAACCAGAACATCGGCCTCAACCGCAAGCGCGCGCGCGATCGCCACAAGCGATTTCTCGGTGCGGCTCAAATCATGGACGCGGCGCGTTGGATCAAAATCACAGCCGACTTTGCGCAACGCGGAAGCAGCCCGTTGTTCGGTGTCGCGCCATGATATCAGGCCGGATTTTCGCGAAAACCCCTGCGCCAACCCGACGTTTTCGGCCACCGTCATCCATTCAACCAGACCTAGGTCTTGATGGATAAATGCCACGCGCTGCTTTTCCTGCGGCTTTGGCGGTGCATGGCGATAGGGCTCGCCCCTAAACAGGATCGCGCCTTCATCAGGCATATGAATACCAGCAAGCGCCTTGATCAGCGTGGATTTACCCGCGCCATTTTCACCAAGCAATGCGAGAATTTCACCAGCCTCAAGCTTCAATGAGACATCGCGTAATGCGGTGGTGCCGCCAAAGCGTTTGGTCACGTTCTCAAAGCTGAGCAAGCTCGCTGCCACCCCGCAACCCTCCCGGTTAATTATGTTGATGCGAATATGTTATCGATAACAATGTTAGGTTGCGATCAGTAAGAGTCAATCGATAATCGCACTATTTTCCATCAAGTAGTCGCATGGCTTCGGCGCTGTCGGCGGGCCCCAAACCCATGGCTATCAGGATACGATGGATTTCTGTGACTGCACTTGTCAGCGGCAACGGTGTTTTGGTTTTGAGCGCAAACGCCTGCACGCAATCCAAGTCTTTCAACATGTTATCGAGGCGGCCTGTCGGCGTGAAATCACGTGCGGCGAACTTGGCCATAAATTCTTGCATGATGCGGCTATCAGCCCGCCCGCCTGCAAGAGCTGCCGGAATTTTAGTAGGGTCAACACCGCCAGCTTCAGCGAGTTTCACAGCTTCGGCCACCGCTTGAAACGCGAGCGCGCAGAACAATTGATTGACGAGTTTGGTGGTTTGTCCTGCACCGCTTGGCCCCATCAAAGTGTAATTTGCGCAGAGGTTCTTCATCACAACACGCGCACGTTCAAAGTTTTCAATCGTGCCGCCAGCCATGACGGTAAGCTTGCCAGACAGAGCGCCTGGAACACCGCCGGAAAGCGGGCAATCCACCCATGCCATCCCGGTTGAGCTTTCCAACTGTGTTGCCATTTCTGCAGTAGCGGCAGGATCAATTGATGACATATCGATGAGCAGTTTTTCAGCCGTCGTAGCTTCCGCGACGCCGCCGGAACCGAACATAACGTTTCGCACAATGTCTGCATGGTTGAGGCTGAGGATCACGAAATCAGAGGCTTGCGTGGCTTCGGTAATTGAAGGGGCAGCAGTCGCACCTTTGGCGGCGAGCACCGCAACCTTAGCATTATCGAGGTCAAACACGCAGACATCGTTTCCACAATCTATGAGCCGCGTTGCAATCGCCGTCCCCATCAAGCCCGCGCCGATTACAGAAATGTTGCTCATGGCTTAGCCTTACGAATGAAGTACAAAGCCTCAGCAATAATCGCCGCAGGGGTTTGATTGATGTCAATGGTAATGGAATTCTCATCGGCACTTGGCATTTCCAAAGTGGCAAGTTGGCTGTCGAGCAAAGCTGTGGGCATAAAATGGCCTTTGCGCCCCGCCATGCGTTCGCGCAACACATCAATATCACCATGCAAATGCACAAATTTCACGTCGCGTTTTGCGGCTTCTATAATGGCTTTGCGGTAAGATTTCTTCAGCGCCGAACACGATGCAATTTTGCCGCCCGGGCCTTGGAGCGCTTCCCCCACGCGGGCCAGCCACGGCCAGCGGTCATCATCGGTGAGCGGCGTTCCGGCAGACATTTTTGCGACGTTTGCTTCGCCATGCAAACGGTCACCCTCGATAAAGGGCGCGCCGAGTTTTTCTGACAGCTTTTCGCCAATGGTGGTTTTGCCGCATGAGGCTACGCCCATCACCACAACAGCCTCAGAGAACGGATGTGATGCCGCCATCGACATAAAGAATGTGTCCATTTACAAATGAGGAAGCGTCTGACGCCAGAAATACCGCGGCGCCGACGAGTTCATCGACTGTGCCCCACCGGCCTGCGGGTGTGCGCTTTTCCAGCCAGGCTGAAAATTCAGGGTTATCAACAAGCGCCTGATTGAGCGGTGTTTTAAAGTAACCGGGGCCAATCGCGTTAACCTGAATGCCATGTTTTGCCCAATCGGCGCACATGCCTTTGGTGAGCATTTTAATTGCGCCTTTGGTGGCCGTATAAGGCGCAATGGTCGGGCGGGCTTGCTCGCTTTGCACTGAGCAAATATTGATAATCTTACCGGATTTTGCCGCGATCATATGGGCGGCGACCGCTTTCCCAACGATGAACGCGCTTTCGACATTGACCTGAAACAATTCGCGCCATTTAGAAATGGGATAGTCTTCCAGCGTGGTACGAAACTGCATCCCGGCATTGTTAAACAGGATGTCTATTTTGCCATGTCTGGCGATAATGGCAGATACGGCTTTTTTTGCCGCCTCTTCATCCGTCACATCAAACGGAACAGTTTCGATTTTATGGCCTGAGCTCCGCAATACTCCAGCGGCGGCATCAAGTTTGGTAACATCTCGCCCGTTAAGCACAACTGTTGCACCCGCATTAGCCAGCCCTTCGGCAATCGCCAGCCCGATGCCTTGACTTGAACCGGTGACGAGGGCGACGCGACCTTTCAGCGAGAATAAATCTAAAGTCATGTCGACCTAAAACTCCAGTTGCACTTTGATCGC
>JANMFT010000076.1:0-34650 GCA_031374255.1 Limoniibacter sp.
CTCATCCGGCCCGCATGGCCCTGGTGAAATGACAATCGCTTCAGGTTGCAATATCTCAATATCTGCGAGTTCAATCTGGTCGGAGCGCACGACATTTACTTGCCTGCCTGCAAGGCGAACGTATCGCGCCAGATTATAAACAAATGAGTCGCGGTTATCTAAAAACAGGATCATACGCTTACGGCTTCCGCCGCTATCTTCGCGCTCGAATTTGGCGGGGTAATTTTAACGTCCTTATTTCCTGCCAGAGCATTCATCACCGCTTCGGCTTTGAGTAAAGTCTCCTCATACTCTGCCGCCGGATCAGACAGTAATGTGATCCCGCCGCCGGCATTGAGTGTCATGTTACGTCCATTGGCGGCCAGAGTGCGGATTGCGATATTCAAATCCATTGACCCGTCAAAACCGATCCAACCTATTGACCCGCAATAGACACCGCGCGCAGACTGCTCATGGTCGGCGATTACTTCCATGGCTTTGAGTTTAGGCGCTCCCGTAATGGAGCCGCCGGGAAAGCATGCCGCAAGAAGATCAAGCCAATCGAAGTTGGGTTCCAGCGTGGCGGTTACCACAGAAACCAAATGGTGGAGCCGCGCATAGCTTTCGATCTCGCACAACTGTTTGACAACCACACTTTCAGGCGTTGCAACCCGCGACAGATCATTGCGCAACAGGTCAACGATCATAGTGTTTTCAGCACGGTCTTTTTCGCTGGATTTGAGAAGTGCGGCCCGCTTGGCATCAATCACCGGATCAACATGGCGGCGGATAGTGCCTTTGATCGGGCGCGTTTCCACCTCGCGACCATCGAGCCGCAAAAACCGTTCGGGCGAAGTGCACGCAATAAAGTCTGAGCCATTTACAAGCAAAGACGAAAACGGAGCCGGATTGCCGATACGCAGGGCTTGGTATGTGGCAAGAGCATCGGGAACTATTGTGCTGACGCCGGTAAATCGGTGGGCCAAATTGGCTTGGAAAATCTCGCCATCGCGAATGGCCTCCACAACAGAGATCACTTCTTTTTCATAAGCATCGCGTGTTCTGCTATCGCGCCAATCATTTACGATGGCAGCATGACTAAGGACAGGTTTTTGGTGCGACCACGCAAATGTGTCATGCGCTTTCCCGCATATGAAAAGCCGTTTTTGCTGCATGTCGAAGGCCAGCACACAATCATAAAAAGCCAGATCAATCTGCGGTGCGGCAGTTACAACCGGCACATCATCAAACAGGCTAGCAGCCTCATAATAGATGACCCCAATTGCACCGCTTTGAAATGGCGGGCCTTCATTGGAGTAGGGGACTGAGTAATGAGTGAATGTTTTACGCAATTCAGAAATGGCTGCGCCTTTGAGAACTTCACCATTCCATCGGGCGACGTTGTCTGTGACCTGAAAAATTCCAAAAGGATCAACCGCCAGATAAGACCAATTTGTCGTCTGGCCTTGCTCAACTGCACTATCTAGAAACGCCAAACGATGGCGGCTTGAAAGCATGCGTGCTGCTTCCACAGGTTTAACCCAATCAACTTCGTGGAGAAATTTGTTTTCCATTTTGGGCGGCTTAGACGATTTTACAGTGCCACGAAATCATCAAAACGAAACCTGATGTTCTGTTTCAACACAACGCTCTTTTGATCATGTCATTCGCGGTTTGTTTGTTGTCACGCTTTATAGCGCATCTGCGCCGCTTTCAGGCAAAACAATTATAACACGTAAGCCATGCGGTTCCTTATTTTGCAACATAACCGAACCACCATGGGCTTGAATAATTGAGCGCGCGATTGAAAGCCCAAGTCCAGCGCCGCCGGTTTCTGAATTCCGGCTATCATCGCCGCGCACAAAGGGTTCAAACACGGTTTCAAGTTTGTCTGGCGCAATGCCGGGTCCGGTGTCTTCGATAATAATGCGTATTTCTCTGTCGCCGCTTTCAAGTCTTACCGTTGCATTACCTGCATATCGCATTGCATTATCTATGATATTGCCCACAGCCCGCCCCAGTGCCACAGGCCTTGCCTTTACCGTCGCTGACGTGGTTCCAGCAAAAACAGCGCCGCGCGTTTCACAAAGCTGCCGCAAAAATTCTGACAGGTCGACTACGGCCAAGTCTTCGGCCTCACGCGTTCCTTTTGCATAGGTCACGAGCCCATCAGCCATGATCGTCATATCATCAAGTGTACGTACAAAAGCGTCTTTTGTCGGCTCATCTTCCAGCATTTCGGCCCGGATACGAAGACCTGTAATCGGCGTTCTAAGATCATGACCGACAGCGCCAAGCATGCGCATACGTTCGGCATCAAAACCTGCGATTTTAGCCTGCATGTCATTGAACGCCGCGCCTGCGGCACGAAACTCTCTTGCCCCTTCAACCGGAACGCGGGCCGAACGGTCACCGCGTCCGGCAGCATTTGCGGCATCTGCCAAAGCGGATAATGGGCGCACGAGTTGGCGCACAAAAAACAAACCAACGATGAGCACTGCGGCGAGAGACAGCCCAAGACCAGTGAGCAACACCCGAAAGCCAATGCCGGCATTTCGAGAAGCCTCAATTGATACAACATTTAACCAGCGATCTGTGCCCGTCGGTTTTGTCAAAGATACGGAAATAACCATTGCGCCAACGCCGCCATCGCGTTCGGACGGGCGCGGTTTGCCTGCCTGGTTTGGCCGGAATGAAAAACGCGGAAGATTGGCTGTGTTCACCATCCGTCCGGGCAACGCCTCTTGAAGTGCGTTTAAAAGGCTTTCCATCCGCTTTTTCTGAATGTTTCTGGTGACGTCTTGTATGGCTGATGGCGTGGCTTCAACTTTCACCTCAACAAACCGGCTTGAGGCCGCTTTGGTAATGGCGGGCCAGAAGCGCGTATCAACAGATTCCAAAGCAGAAACCAAAGTGATGACGCGTTCCACTTCGCGCATGTCTTGCGATGTGCGGTCGAATCTGCGGCCTTCGGAAGCAAGTAAGAGAAATGCGGCAATATTGGCTGTAATCAAGGCGACCGCCAACAGCAACACAAAGCGGGCTGCAAGGCTGTCGGGTTTTAATTTGCCAATCCATCCCTTCATGCCGGGATATCCTCAACCGCGGAAGTCAGCCTGTAGCCGCCGCCCCACTCTGTCACAATCAGACGCGGATCCGCGGGATCAGATTCAATCTTACGGCGCAATCGGCTGATCTGATTATCAATCGCGCGGTCATAAGGCTTTGCGATCCGGCCAAGTGTCAGGTCGAGCAAACGGGCGCGGCTGAGAACGACGCCGGGATGATCAAGAAAAACGCTGAGCAACCGGCTTTCCCCCGATGTCAGGTTAAACGTTGAGCCATTGTGGTTGATTAGGCTTTGTGCTGCGGCATCGTGAGTCCAATTGCCGAACCGGCGAATAGAGGGAATTACAGTTTGCGGCGGCGGTGGCGCACGGCGCAGCACTGCGCGGATGCGTGCCAGCAATTCGCGCGGGTTAAATGGCTTGATCAGATAATCATCCGCGCCAATTTCCAACCCGACGATGCGGTCTGTATCATCCGCCATGGCAGTCAGCAAAATAACCGGCGGGCCACCCTGTGCCACTAAAAAGCGGCATAGGCTGAGGCCATCTTCACCCGGCATCATGATATCAAGGACGACGAGGTGAATGGCCGCCTCTGCGATTATTTTACGGGCTTCGACGGCATTTGAGGCAAGTGCTGTGCGGAAACCCTGTTTGCGTAAATAAACACCGAGCGGTTCACGGATATCGCGTGCATCGTCAACGATCAGGATATGTGGTTCAATGACGTCGTTCATGTGATCGCAACTGCTGTAGATGACTTTACGTCCTTGGCATTTTTTACACGGGTAATGACCGCACGCGCGCATTGAATTGTCGCAAATTGTATCAATGCCAAGCTTTGCCACAGATGGCGACAAACAGGCCGTCGCACCGACATATAATTCCTGAAATGAACACTCACCTAAGCCGTAAGGGAACGAAATCTCTTGCTCATTTAAAGTGTGAAGCAACAAAAGGAACTTAAAATGTCAAATTCAAAAATTCTTCCAATCGCCTTTATCGTGGCCAGCCTTATCGGCAGCAGCGTCATGATCGCAACCGCCCAGGACGCACCCACAACACCAGCAATTGTTCAACCCGCTACCAGTCCCGGAATGTTAGCGGCATTGAAAGCCAAGTTTAGCGGCGGCGGCTTTGGCCGGGGCGGTGAGATGCTGCAAACTCTTATGGCTGATGTTGATGTCGATAAAAATGGCTCGGTCACGCAACAGGAAATCAATGCCTTCCGTACAGCCAAAGTTGCAGCTGCCGATACTACCAAAGACGGTGCGCTCAGCCTTGATGAGTTTGCAGTTGCCTACAATGAATTGATGCGGGCCCGTATGGTCGATGCCTTTCAAAATTTTGACAATGATGGCAATGGCAGCATTACAACGGCTGAACTTGATGCCCGTTTTGGAAGCATCGTTTCCAAACTGGATCGTAACGGTGATGGCGCATTGAGCAAAGCCGACCGCCCTCAACGTGATGGTAAAGCCGGTAAACGCAAGCACAATGGAGCTGCCCGCAACGGTGGCCAAGGCAATTAAAGTTTCTTTTTTAGAGCGAACTGACTGAAAAATGCGGCGGACAAAAGCATCGTCCGTCGTTTTTGATTGCACTATAGCAAGTCCACTTGGTCAGGGTGGGTATGGCAACCTAAAACCAAATTAACGATCCGCTATCAAGAATCCGAAGCGTTTAATTTCCTTTGGCAGCAAGGCGTGGGCAAAAATTTAAGTCGCTAAAATTGCCCCGTTCCGCCGTGTCAGTTGCGGGGTGCGCGCTGGATCTGTTTTTGCCAGCCAAAGATATATCGTTGGCAAAATGAACAGGTTCAGCAAACATGACGAAGCGAGGCCCCCTAGGATGACAACCGCCATCGGGTGCTCAATCTCATGGCCCGGAAGATTTCCGGCAATCACCAGCGGCACAATACCAAGACCGGTTGTAAGCGCAGTCATTAGGATTGGCGACAGCCGCTCCATGGCTCCACGCAGTGCCAACTCACGACCAAATGCCATACCTTCATGCTGCTCCAAATGTTGGTAGTGGTTGATCAGCAGAATAGCGTTGCGACCTGCAATACCAAGCACCGTAATAAAGCCCACGAGCGATCCCAGCGAGATAATACCGCCAGTGAGCCACGCTGCCACGATACCGCCAACCAAGGCACTTGGGAGCGTGAACAGCGCAGCAGCTGCCAATCGCCAACTGCCAAAGGATGCTTGCAACAATGCAAATATGCCAAATAGGGCGGCGATGCTGAATATGAAAATACGTTGTTCGGCAGCCTTGCGCTCTGCGTGCTCACCAATAAGTTCGGCATGATATTGCGCGGGGAAATTTACTGTTTTGAGCTGCGCTTCAACATCGCGCACCACCGAACCCAAATCACGCTCACCTGATAGATTAGCGGAAATATCCATGCGCCGCGATGCCCGTTCGCGTTTGACAACATTGGGCGTTGGCAGCATTTTGACGCTTGCAACATCTGCCAATCTGACCTGACCGCCACTGGGGACATCAATCATCAGATTTTGCACAGTGGTTAAATTTTGTCGCAGATGCGGACTTCCAATCAACAATACATCATAGAGTTGTGAGCTGAGATAAATATCAGAAAGCTCAATTCCGCCTATGATCGCCGACGCGGCACGCCTGACATCACCGGGCTTTAATCCAAGGCTTTTTGCTTTTTCAAGATTAACGGTCACTGCAATATGAGGAATTTCCTCAATCAATTCGCCATGCAGCTCTTTCAGGCCCTTCACATCGGCAAGAGCCGTTTTGATGTTGGCGATTGTCGCTCTGAGTTCCGGCAATTCCGGCCCATAGACACGGATGACAATAGGTTGACTTGAGCCTGTGAGAACCTCGCGGATGCGTTCTTTGAGGTAAGTCATGACATCGCGGTATAGACCAGGGTAACCATCCACGACTTCCTGTATCTTTGCCAAAGTAGCGTCGTAATCAGCATCCGGGTGCACACTTATCCAATTTTCAGTAAAGTTTATGCCAACCACTTCATCGGCGGCAACTGCACGCCCGACATGGGCTCCAAAGTTTTGAACCCCGGGAACGGCCCGCAACTCATTGCTGGCGGCAATGGTAATACGGTTCATCTCATCGAGCGATGTGCCCGGTTTGGTGACCCAATGCATCAGAAAATCACGTTCCTTAAATGAAGGCAGAAGAGCTTGGCCCAGAAACGGAAGCAAGCCGAACCCCGCAATGGACACGATAAGGGTCACACCAATTGCTGCTGCCGGTGCTTTGACAATCGGCGTTAGAACGGCGGAATATCCCCGTTTGAGCAACCTGACAAAGGGTGGTTCCTTGGCGCTGACCGGTTTGCCGGACAGCAGCAAATAACACAGTGCAGGTGTCAAGGTGAGCGCCACGCCCATGGAGGCAAGAAGCGCGAGCGAATAGGACAAGGCGAGTGGCTGGAAAAACGCGCCGGACAAGCCTTCCAGAAAAAACACAGGAACAATGGCGAGAACAATGATCAGGGTCGCGTAAACAATTGAACTGCGCACTTCGAGCGAAGCCTCGACAATGACCTTGCCTATCGAGCGGGTAGCGTCGCCTTCGCTTTCACGCAGCCGCCGGACAATATTTTCAACATCAATGATGGCATCATCCACCACAGCACCGATTGCTATGACCAGCCCTGCAAGGACCATGGTGTTAATGGTAGCGCCCATCGCTGCCAAAATAAGTGTCGCGGTAACCAATGACAGCGGAATAGCCACCATACTGATAAGGGCAACCCGCCATTCGTAAAGGAACAGGAACAGCACACCAATCACCAGAACGACACCGATGAGCATGGCCGATTTTAGATTATCGATTGCTGTCTCAATGAAGGTCGCAGGCCGGAAAATTGTGGGGTCAACATTAATTTCTGAAATGGCCGGCGCCAACTCTTTAATAGCGCGCTCAACATTATGGGTGACCTCAAATGTGTTGGCCCAAGGAAACTTCTCAACAATCAGAAGAAGGCCGGCTCCATCATTGATGATCCCATTGCCAATCATCGGGGGATGGCCTTCGACAATCTGCGCGACATCGCCCAGCAGAAATAGCCGGCCATCGATCGAGCGGAATGATACCTGTGACATGCCCTCTGGACTAACCACAGGAAGGACATGGCGTATCTTCATGCGTTTGGTTTCGTTCTCGATGAACCCGCCTGTGCCCGTTTTAGCGCCTTCGCGATAAGACAAGAGGCCCACATCCAAAGCGTCGCTTGTCGCTTCCATGACTTCGTTCAAAGTCAATCCATTGGCTGACAAGCGTTCAGGATCAATTTGCACTTGAAGCTGACGTTTCCTTTGTCCCCACACCGCCACATTGGCAACACCCGGCACTTTCATCAGCCACGGCCTGATTTTCCACCGGTATGTTTCAGACATTTGAACAAGTGAAACGGTCGACGACGAAAGACCAATTTTCATGACACGGCTGGTGGCCGAAAGAGGTTGGATCATCACCGGAGGCTTTGCCACATTGGGCAGGATGCCTTGGCTTGCAGCCAAGCGCTCTCCAACCAATTGGCGCGCTTCCATAATTTCAGTGCCACGTTTGAAAATCATTACGACTGACGATAATCCGGGCACTGATTTTGAGCGCAAGACATCCAAGTTCGGCATGCCCGCCAAAGCATTCTCGATCGGCACCGTGATCAGCCCCTCAACTTCTTCAGTTGAAAGCCCCTGTGCTTCGGTTTGCACTTCCACCAGTGGCGGCGAGAATTCGGGAAATACGTCGATGGGCATCTTTGTGATTTGGCGGGTTCCGGCCACCAGCAGGATCAAGGCAAGGAAAACAAGCAGATGCCGGAACTTCAGGCTCGTTTCGATGATCCAGCGTAACATGATAATGATGCTCCCAAAACGAGATGTGTTCAGCGGTTTTCAAGAAGGTTGAACACCTCTAACTGCTTGTTTACTCACACTTATCAAAGCCTATGTATGTTCATCCAAATCCGAGAGTTCACGTTAAGAGCGCACCCGAAAGGCGTTCTTCCGGCGCACTCTGTCTTGATGTGTCAATGTCCAATTCCAAAATCTTCGCCGAACAGTTCAACACTGCCGGTTGTGACAATGGCACTGCCAGCGGGAGGGCCGTTTTTGAGGATGACGCGCGCGCCATCAATCCACGCCACATCCACAGGCGCACGAACAAATGTCAGTGGACTTTCTTCAGTATAGACCCACGTCTTGCCATCAGCCGCGTATAATAACGCACTATGCGGTATCACCTGCGCCTGGCCAACAGTATCAGCGTTGCAAATTTCAACAAAAACTTGCGTCCCGATAGACAAAGCGTCGGCTGTGTTTTCAAACACGTATTTGACTGAATTGTTTTCGACAGTGCCGGTCAAAATGAGGTCTGACATTCGTGCTGAAAACGACTTCGACCAGTCATATTCGAACATTGGAACAAATTGCACATTGCGTTCACAGCCTACTCCGGTTTGCTGCAAGCCGTTTACTGAAATAACGCCAGTCACAATCCCTGCATCAGCTGTCGCACCGAGCTCGGTCACTATGCCTGCCATTTTGCGATTTTGTTGCACGTTTTCTTCAAGAATGCTGACTGTTGTAAGTCCAATTCGTTTTGCGGCTTGCTCAGTCAGTGTGATCCGCTTCAATCCGGTTTCACCGATTTTCTCTATTTTCGATGGCATAATCTTGCTGGAATTGGATGCTCCAAAGCCCGTATTGGAGAAGGCACACACCATAACGACTGTTGAGATAACAACCTTAAGTTGCAACATGATGGATAACTCCTTTTTGATCGGCGAGGATGTCAATATGTGCCTCTGCTGTTGTGCTGCTGACAGCAGCAGGAGCTGTAAAAGCGAGATAGGCCATGAGCGTAGGAAGCCCCAAAAGGATAACCACAGACATGGGATGCAGCAGTTCCAAGCCTCCGATTTTTCCGGATAGAACCACAACGAGACAAACGCTTAATATGGTCGCCGCAGTCAAAAGTGGTCCGGTAAATGAGGCATCGCTGCCATCAGGTCGCGCTTCACCGGATTGTTCGGCAACAAGCAGCAAACCTGAGTAGGTTAAAGCGGCGAGGACAGCCAAACCGGCCAGATGCCCAGCCACGATTGTGCCCTGAAGCATGGGCACGATAACACCGCCCAATAAAGCGGAAGGCGCAAGCAGGAAAAGCAGCAAGGTGCGGTTCCAGCCGCCAACCAATTTTAAGGCAGCGAGAAACAAAACAGCAATTACCGCCAAAATTTCGTAACTTGAGTTTGCGGCACCAGATGTTGCTTCAGCGGGTGATGCCGTTAGATCTGCATTAAAGCCGACGGGAAAGGTAAAGGCAGCGAGGGCAGCGCGGACATCATCGCGAACAGCAGATGGAGAGCCTGAGATATCGGCTGAGATGACGGCAAACCGCGAAGCACCTTCACGCGCAATTATATTAGATGATTTGACACTTTTAATTTGCGCTATTTGGCCAAGTTCAACCGCTTCGCCATTCGGTGTGACGATCAGAATTTTTTCCACACTCGACGCGTCCGTATAGACACCGGGCTGGCCAACCACCACAACATCGAAGATTTTCTGACCTTCAAACAGTGTTCCCACTTGGAGGCCCGAAATCAAGATACTGACGATACGCCTCACATCACCGGGCTTTAACCCATGTTCGCCAGCCGCAACCAGATTGACTTCAACTTCAATATTTTCTTCAACCGGCGCAACCAGCACTTTTGGCTCAACCACCCCGGGAATGTTGGCAAGCATAGCCCGCAAGTCGTCCGCGCGCTGGGCAAGCTGTCCATCATCGGGCCCATAAAGCCTGACATCGATTGGCAAATTGCTGCTGTCAAATTGTGCCGCTATTCGAATTGCTGAATAGGAATCGACAAGAATTGCTTCCCCGGCAATCGTGGCATTGTTGGCAACGATATTTTTGATTGCAGCAAGGCTGGTTTCTCTGTCAACGCTGGTGTCAATGTTTACCAATATTTCGGCAGCACTGACATCACTGATCCGGTCCGACAGTTCAGCACGGCCAATTTGCGCGGCAACACTGGAAACCCCGGGCAAAACTTTGACAGCATTCATGATAATTTCGACATCTGTTCGCATTTTTACGAGCGACGTGCCGGGTTTTGCGCCGATGCGAATGACGAAATTTCTTTCGCTAAAATCGGGCATGTAGACCTTTGGCAACAAGACAATCGCTGCCAATGTTACAGCGGATGCTGCTCCTGCGACCCAGAGCCAAGCGACTGGCTTTGCCAATCCAGCTTTAATGGGATGCCGAAGCCATGCCGCAAACCGCCCAATGGGCGAATGATCACCCGCGAGAGAAACGCGGCGCGGCGCTAAATAAACGATCAAACTTGGCAGCACCACCGCATTGACCAGATAAGCCAATAAGAGACCAATGATAAAAGCAGATGCACCCGGCCGCCACAGATCTGCAACAACAGTCGACATAGACAAAATCGCAATGCCAACGAAGAGAATGCCAATCATGGCAACCGTTGAACTATCGAGACGCGCGGTGACACTACGAACGGCATCGAGCTCGCTATCGCCACTTGAGGTAGCTTGCTGGAAACTGTCTACTGCCGTTGACATATGGCTTATGGCCACCAGTGCTGCCATCCACAGGCCAACAATTGTCATGGTGTTGGTTGCAATGCCTGTTATGTGCAAAAGATAAATTGTCGCCAAGGTTGCGGTAGCTGCGCCAATGCCCACTATGATTGTGCGCCGAATATCAAACGTGAGCAGCAGCATAATTGCCAGAGCGGCAACCAATCCAAGGACGGCTGTTTGCGCAAGGTTTTGACGCGCTTCTTCAATATAGGAGCCCGGACGATAGAGACCTGTGTCCACAACAACGCCTGGAAGGGCTGGGGCAAGTGCCGCCATTGCTTTCTCGACACCGGCGGTGACAGCGCTGGTATCGGCGCCCGGAAATTTCTCGATGACGAACATCAAACCAGTCTTGCCGTTGACAATGGCGTCACCAATAAGTGGTTGATGACCTTCAATCACGCTTGCGACATCGCCAAGTGTATGTTGCCGGCCATCGACAGAGATAAAGGAAATTTTTGCAAGGTCTTCAGGCGCGGCAATCGGCAGGATATGGCGCACGTCAAACCTTTGGTTGGGCGTGTCGATAAAGCCGCCATTACCGGGCGTCGATGCTTTGAGATATGAGAGGGGCGATGACCAGAGCGAGTCGCCCGTTGCTTTGATAACATCCGACATCGGGATGCCAAGTTCATTGAGTTTTACGGGATCAACTAAAACCTGAAGCTGACGGCTGCGCTCGCCCCAAATTGAAACATTGGCAACACCAGCTACGCCCAGCAATCGCGGTTTGATTTTCCAACGGGCCAACACTGACATATCAATAAGCGACATCGTCTCACTGGAAAGTCCAATGATGCTTGCGCGATTGAGCACAGAAACCGGCTGTTGCATGGTTGGCGGTTTGGAAACTTTGGGAAGCGCACTGGCATGACGCAAGCGTTCCTGAGCCATCTGGCGCACCTTCATGAGATCAGCGCCGGGCTCTAGATGCAGAACAATTGAAGAAACGCCCGAAACAGAGTTTGATCGCATAGAGGCAACCCACGGAACACCGCTCAGCATTTCCTCAAGTGGCACGGTTATAAGTGCCTCTACCTCTGCCGCAGCAAGGCCTTGGGCTTCCGTTTGAATCTCAACGACAGTCCGCGCAAACTCAGGGTACAGATCAAATTTTTGATCAAAAACGCGCCAAGTGCCGACAGCCACAATAAGCAACGTAGCAAGCACCATCACACTGCGCAGCCGGACAAACCCTAAAAGCAACGATGTCATCATGGTAACAACTCCAAAATACGTTACAGTATTTCTATGTCACAGTCTCAATTTGTATTGACATAATTTAACTATTAGTCGTTCATTTTGCGGAGATATTTGAAAAATATCATCAAAATCAAATTTTATAATGCGTAAAATTATAAATAATTTTATATTATAATAATATACTCAACTATATTTATTATTTGGGTGATAAATTAATTTGAAAAAATCATGGAATAGACGTGCATTGAAACCACCAATGATCAGCTGTATAGCCCATGTTCGCTCAACAATTTCGTTGGCAAAGGGCATTAATAAATATCTGAAAAGATGATCTTCACCATCAATACGAACAGCATGTGACTTGATTTATTGGGTGCACCTTCTCAATTTTGTTTACTTGGTAATCAAAACTGGTATCAGCAGAATCTTATTCTTGCATCATCCATTTGAATGAACCGTGCTTCATTCAGGAAACGCGTGCCGTGGCCAAAGCCTATTCGATAGATTTGCGGAAACGGGTTTTTGATTTTGTGGAAGCCGGTCGTGCTTACCATCAGGCGGCGGCTCATTTTTCAACATCGGTCAGTTTCGTGGTCAATCTGATGCGGCTTGTGCAGGAGACCATGTCTTTGCAGACGTGTGCGCGGGGCGGTTTGCACCACAGTAAACATGCACCACATAGTGCGTTTTTGTTGGCGCAGGTTGCTCAAACACCGTCAGCCTGTGAAGTTGTCATTCTCGACAATCTTCCGGCTCATAAAAGCAAGACCGCTGAGCAAGTGGTGCAGGCCAAAGGCACATCGTTGCTGTTTTTGCCGCCCTATTCGCCAGAGCTCCTGATCAAGTCAGAGGGAAGGCTCTCAATCCAATCGAAATGGCATTCTCAAAACTCAATGCACATTGGCGAAAGGCCGCAGCAAGAACAATTGAAGCGCTATGGAAGGCGGTTGGCCAAATCTGCGATCTGTTCTCGCCCGAAGAATGCGCAAAACTTTTCAAAATGGAATTTGAACGACGGGCAGATGTGACTTAGGCGACCGCGCGAAAATCCGGTAGCAGCTCAAAGTGTCAAACCTTTATATACGGCGTTTGTGGGCGGGTCTTTTGAGGATCGTAGTGCGACAAACCCACAATGGTTGCAGGAAGTCGCTTCTGCTGACCATCAAGCTTGCCAACCTCCAAAGCCGTCCCGTTATCAGCGTGGGCGACATCCACCCGCGCCAGCGCGATCGTCTTGCCCAACAGGGGCGAACGGACAGCTGAAGTGATGACACCCACCTGTGCCCGACCAAGGTGCAATGTGTCGCCATGGCCTACAGCAACATTGGCGTCAATTTCCAGCCCGACAAATTTGGAAAGCGGGTTTTCTTTACGGCGGATCAACGCTTGGCGGCCGATAAAATCATCGGTCTTAGTCTTTAATGGCACGGTAAAACCAATGCCTGCCTCAAATGGGTCTGTCTGATCGGTGAAATCATTGCCGGCAAAAATCAGCCCGGCTTCAATACGCACCATATCGAGTGCGGCTAGCCCCATAGACCGCAGACCTTGGCTTTCGCCATGCTTCCAAACAGCATCATAAACGGCTGTGCCGTCTTTGGGATGGCAGAAAAGCTCAAAGCCCAGTTCGCCAGTATAGCCAGTTCGGGAGACGACCACCGGTGCACCCGTTGGCCCGCCTAAACGGCCAATCGTAAAGCGAAACCAGCCGAGTTCATTCATGGAGGGTTGGTGTGGAGCAGTCCAGATCGCATCATGCATGATTTGGCGGCTGTTTGGCCCTTGAATGGCAAGGTTGTGCAATTGGTCTGTGCTGCTGCGCACCATCACACGCAGCCCAAGCTTTTCGGCCTGTTCTCGCAGCCAAATTCCGCCATAGTCATCTCCGCCAATCCAACGGAAATTATCCTGCCCTAAGCGGAAGACAGTTCCGTCGTCAATCATACCGCCATGCTCATAACACATGGCGGAATAGACAATTTGGCCCTGCGAAAGCTTTTTCATATCGCGGGTCAAAACCCACTGCATCAGCGCTTCGGCATCTGGCCCGGTGACTTCAAACTTGCGCAACGGCGACAAATCCAGCACCACGGCTTTTTGCCTGCAAGCCCAATATTCTTCCAACACACCGCTCTGAGAATAGACCTGCGGCAGCCAATAACCCTTATATTCGACATGATTGCGCGTTTTTGCAGAAGTTGCTGGGTGAAATGCGGTTTCTTTGGTCATTTTCAGCTCCGAATCTGGCGTAGGGCGGTAAGCCATTGAACGGCTGAATGTCTCTGCGCCCGCATAAGTGCGCACATGAATATCCGACAAATACCAGCCATTTGCAGGCGACGTATCATCAGGGCAAGCTGAATTAACGCAGACAATATCGGTCAGCGCACGAAACAGCACATAGTCTCCGGGGCGTGACCACGGCTCATCACTGATTAAAACGCCATGGGCATCGATGCTGGTATTAAAAAACAGATTTACTGCCATCCAACCCGGTCTTGTATCAATGCCATAGGCTTTCAGCGCACTGTTGAAATTGTCCGAGCAGTTGACGTGTCCGGGGTAACCAATGTCATCATAATATTTCGATGCGCATGCCATCGCAAAAGCATCATGGCGGCCAACCGTGTCTTGCACCACTTCGACCAAGGGCACCCAGTCTTGATCATAATATTTCGAATGCAGACCGGGCATCGAATAAGCGCGTCCCATCAGGGTGCGCGACGTCGTTACGTCAAGTGCATGTTGAATCCCGCGATCCAACTTGCGGGCATCAAAACATTGAAAGTCTGTACATTGTCGGCCATCGACGTCTAATATTTGGATGTAATCGCCCGCTTTGACAAAATAACTTTCAGCCGTGGCCGATTTTACGCGCAAATCAAGAATTGGGTCGGCCAATGGGTCGGGTAAATCATAATGGCCGATGAGGCGCGGTTTTGCGCGTTTAATTTCAACCACAACTGGCGTTGAGGTATCTTGGGTTTCAGGAAGCATGGGCAGGCCGGGCGCAGCTATGATCAGCCAGCCTTCAGCCTGTGCGGTTAATATCTGCTGTGTTTTTGCCGGCGTCGATTTATCAAACAGACGCACCGCGTCGGCCTGTGCCAGATCGATACCGCGTAATTTCAGCCCGCGCCGCAACTGCGATAAACCCGTTGCAATATGGTCGCCCATACCGAGCATTGCTTTAAGGCCGCTGGCATCACTATTGGCTGCTTGTCCAAGCAATGCAGCGTCAATGCGTCCGTCTTTACGCGCCACAATCAGCTCGACAGGTTGCCCGCCTTCCTCGTTAATTATCGTGATTTTGTCACCTTGGCCGATTTCAAACAGCCATGCCCCGCCGCCCTGCACAGTTTGGCGTTCGACGCCGTTATGGCGGCTCAAATTGCGCGGAGTCAGGATTTGGCTGGCCCTTGGCGGGCCGGCAATCACGCCGGGATACGGGCTGTTCAACATCGAATGGCCTTTTGCTCGGTTTTATAGCAGTGAAAAATTATTCACAGCCAAGACTAGCGCTAGCGTCTGTTTGGCACAAGCCGCCGTTCAGCTTTGGGGCTAACGCCAAACAATTCAGCATAATGGCGCGCCATAGGACTAAGCGTCATATAACCTATTGATGCGGCAATATCCTGCAGGGGGTCGTTCGAGTAAAGCACCCTTTGGCGCGCCTTCGTGAGACGCAAATGCCGGTAATATCGCAGCGGGCTTTGGCCGGTTTCCCGCTTAAATACCCGCTCGAAATTGCGACCCGACATATCAACGGCCGCAGCAACATCGGGAATGCGCAGCAGGTCTTCGACGTGACTCTCAAACAGGCGAATAGCTTCACGGATTGCGGGCAGTAAATTATCGGCGGTCGATGCAGCGCGGGCAACCGGCACTTTCTGGTTTGCGTTTTCGTCGCGTACGAACGGATGTTGAAACCAGCATGCAACCTCAATCATACACTGGCGGCCAAGACGCTCTTCAATCAAGCGCAGCATTAAGTCAAAAACCGCTCCGGCACCCGACGCCGTAACACGGCGCCTGTCGCGTAAAATGACAGCTTCGCTGGCTTTGACATTGGGAAATTCTGCCTTGAACACGTTTTCATAACACCAGTGCACAGAACAGCCGCGCTCTTCCATAAGGCCAGCGCGCGCTAACGGGAAAATACCACCTGAAAAAGCACCTAACACCACGCCCATACGTTCAAGACGGCGCAGCCGCGCAAAGCCGGAACGATTATCTGAAAACTGTGCGGTTGGCGGAGACAAAATATAAAGTTGATCAACATCAACGCAATTGGCTAATATTATATCAGGTTCAAAGCGCAGTTCAGCCGATGATGCCACCGGCGCAGCCGTCTCCGCGACCAACCGCCACTCAAATTCTTTGCGCCCGGTAATTTCATTGGCAGCACGCAATGGCTCTATTGCCGAGGTAAGGCACGCCATCGGAAAGCCCGGAAACATCAGAAAGCCGAGACGCAACGGCGCTTGGGGTTCCATTCAGGATCAGTCCTCTGCCCACCAGCCCGGTGAGGTTGCTGCGCCATCATCATATTTTGACAGCCATTGCACCATCGCGTCACGATTGCGCAAAAAACCCTTATAGGCCGCAACATCCGGATCAATGTCGCGCACAACGCGGTGTAAACGGCGGCCCCATTTGGGCACTGTTACAAGTTCATCGAATTTGCCGAGATAACAACGGATAGAAAATGCAATAGCATTGGATCGTGGCAGCCGGAACAGTGCTTGCAACTCAACGCGCAAATGCTGCTTTTGGCCAAGGTTTTCTGCAGTCAACGTGGTTTTGGTCGGACCCCATTTCGGATAGGTTTCTGGTGAGGTATCGAGCAGCGGATTAACTGTCATAGTCCAGTTGAATCGGCGCACCGGCGCACCGTGCTGCAACTTCAAAAGAAACTTTAGTGCGCGGTCAAAGATGCCTTTTTCATGCGCCAAGGGCACGGGCGCGTGCCACTCCATAAAACTCATGCCGATATCGAAATCGAGTGACCAATCGGCTTGACTGGTAATCATACCGGCGTCCATCCACAGATCATTGTCACGCTCATCTTGAAGGCTGAAATCGCCCTGCGTTTGCCGCGTAATATATTCAAACGGCCCATAGGGCAGGGTGGTATCGTCAAGGAATGTGAAGCTGTGATCAATACCTAATGGCCGGTTGATCCAGTGCCAGTTGTTACCGTTCTTGCTCAGTGAAAACCATTGCGGATAATCACGGGCTTTGGATTCCATGATCAATTCCAGTAAATCCCAGCCAGCCAATGTCATGTGCGGCAAGGATTGGCAGCGCAGCGGATCTTCGGCCAAAACCTTGGCGCGATCAATCATTTCGGCAGGGTAATGCTCATCAACATCAAAAGCATGCTCAAAGACTGATCCCTTCCGGCCCCCGCCATGCGGCTCCATATTGACCGAATAGGTGTAGTCATCCCGGTCAAACGGAAACGGAAACCGCAAAATGCCTTGTGGTGAATTGGCGTAAGTAAAATCATCGCGGAACGTTTCGTCGCGGAAATAATCATCGAATGTATCTGGTTTAATATCGAGGCTCATTGGCCGCTCCTACCGGTCGAGGGTGAGGGTTTCACCCTCAAAACGTGAAACGCATGGCATGATTTTCTTATCTTCCGCATGTTCCTGCGGCGTTAGCCAATGATCGCGGTGCAAAATAGTGCCCTCGCAAGCAATAACGCTGGTCTCACATTGGCCGCATGCGCCACCGCGGCAAAGATATGGCGCATCAACGCCTGCCGCTTCGATAGCTTCAAGCAAGGATTGGTTTGTGCCGACGATAATGGTTTTTTGTGACGCCGCCAGTTTAACCTCAAAAGGCTTGCCAGTGCCGGGGGCGATAAATTCCTCATGGTGCAAGGCGTGGGCTGGCCAGCCCATATTTGCAGCAGTGGTCAAAACCCAGTTAATCATTCCCTTTGGCCCGCACACATATAAATGCGTGCCTAAAGGCTGCATCGACAACACACGGGCAAGATCGACGCTCTGTTTTTGATCATCAAAATAGCAATGCACTTTTCCCGGATGCGCTACGGTCAGCGTATCCATATAAGCGCCAAGCACTTTTGAGCGCGCTGAGTAGTGCAATTCAAACTGGCCGCCCAAATGTGCCACTTGGGCGATTTGTGATAAAAATGGCGTGATCCCGATGCCGCCTGCTATCATCAAATGTTTTTTGGCGCGGGTATCGAGCGCAAACAGATTAACTGGATAGCTGATCTCCATCGCCATGCCCGGCACAATATGATTGTGCATAAAAAGCGATCCGCCCCGGCCCACATCGTCGCGGCGAACCGAGATTTCGTAGCCCGATTGGTCCTGCGGGTTTGACATCAGTGAATACGGGTTCAAGCGCCGGGTGCCATGATCATCCATTTCCACCACAGTATGCGACCCGCCTGAAAATGCCGGCATTAACCCGCCGTCCAGCCTGACAAAGCGAAAGCGTTTGATCATCTCATTGACCGTAACAACTTCAGCCACGCGAACTTTCAATTTTGCGCCGCCACTCATTGAAATCGCACCACAGAAGGCGGCACTTGGCCGGGGTCTTCGGCATCAATGTTTACACCTTGAAAAGCCGCCAAACGGCGCGAATAATGGTCGCGCACAAACAGGTTCAACCCGCAATGGCTGCACTTGAACGGATCAAGCGCCACATTTTCAGTAATGCCTTTACAATGGACACATTGAACGCGCCGCACAGTTGAACCGCGGTGTTCTTTTTGGATATCGCGCCACGGCACGCCGGTTGCCATAATATCACGTTCGGCCTGTCCCATCAGGCCCTCGGTACCCGCCAAATAAAATTGCGTTCCCATATGTGCGCCATCCAGCACCCGGGCCAAACGCGGCAACAGTGTAGGAATTGTGGGTGAACGGTAAAATTGTGCCGCGCCCAAGGCTTCCAGCTCGAAACTTAAATCAGTACCATTGGGTCCGGGGGTGTAGATAATATGCATTGCGGCCAGCATTCGCGCCGTGTCTTCAGCTTTTGCTACCATATCAACGACAGCTGCTGCGCCTTCACCATCAGCGACCACCAAATGCAACGCGCCGGGGCGCGGCTCTAACACGCCATATACCGGGCGGCTTTTGATCGCTGTCGGAAATATAGTCTTGCTCATCTAGGTCTATCTGCTGCTTTTAAAGCCTTGAAAAAACATGCGCGTGTCATGCGTTTGTCAGCCCTGCGCCGTCCGTCGCTTTTTCTCAACGTCATAAAACGGCATTAAATGGGTTACCGCCTTCATCGGCCCGTGAGTGCCGCAGCGCACTTCAACAAAAGTGCCGTCATTGGCGCAATCGACCGGCAGGCGTGCAATGGCTATGTTATGCTTGTTTAACGGTGAATACATTGCTTGCGTCACCAGCCCGACAGGCTTGCCATCTTTGAACACCGGCGCGCCGTTGCCTGGCACATTGTGGCCTTCCAATTTCAAGCCCCAAATTTTAAACCGCTCTTTGCCTTTCAAGCGGTAATGTTCTTCTGCGCCGCGAAAGCCGGTTTTGCCGGGCGATACAGTAAAATCAAGGCCCAGCTCCCACAATGTATCGCCGGGGCCCTCGTTCTCGAAGGGATACATTTCCGAATTATCGAACGGGAAAAACAACAGATAGCTTTCCGTGCGCAACATATCGAGCGTGGTGAACCGGCACGGGATGATACCCAGCGATTTTCCCTCATCCAAAATGCGGTCCCATATCATGGAGGCATCCTGACTTCTGACAAACAATTCATAGCCGCGCTCACCGGTGTAGCCGGTGCGGGAAATCATGGCCGGTTTGCCAAAAAGGCTGGTTTGCATGTGGTTGAAATAACCAAGCGCGCGAATGCCGGGCACGTGTTTTTCAAGGTAATCAACGGCCAGCGGGCCCTGCAGCGACAAATCATGCATATTGTCATCAAACCGAATTGACACGTCGCGGCCAGTAGCAGCCATCGTCAATTGCTCGTGGGCACCGCCGGAACCATGCACCACCATAAAGGCGTTTGGTGCCAAGCGGTAAATCACGCAATCATCGATGAACTTGCCCGCGTCATTGAGCATGGTGGTATAGACCGACCGTCCAGGCATCAGCTTTTCCATGTTTCTTGTAGTGGCACGCTCAATAACATGGCTCGCAGCGGGCCCGCTTATATGCACTTTCTTCAAGCCCGACACATCCATCAGACCGGCTTTGGTACGGATCGCCATATATTCAGCATCGGGATCACTTTTGGAATATGACCAAGCCGTGCCCATTCCGCTCCAGTCTTCAAGGTCTGAACCAAGTGCACGGTGGCGGTCGATCAGTGCTGAAAAACGCCATGAATTGGTCATAGACACACTCCGGTGCTGGTGCATATTTTGGGAAGTTTGTAAGCGCGAACAATAAAAATCAATACTGAAGTGCAAGTATTTTTCTTAACAGGGAACGAACCGCACAAAAGGGCCGCCGAAGCGGCCCTGATCAAGGTTCAAGTCTGACTTAAGTTGGCAGCACAAAAAACCAGTTAGCAAACAGCACAACGGCGGCCCCGGCAACCAAAGTTGCATAGGGCAGCATGCCTGCTTTGCGTTCGCCCAAATCACCTTCTTTCAAGCCCAAATCGATATAGGCCTGTTTTGGAAACTTGCCGCCGTCTTGCATGTAATGGCGGTAATAAAACACTGGAATGATGAGTGCTGCAAATATCAGGCCAGCCCAAAGTGCGTTGGAATAGCCCCATACTTTTGCGCCCGCGCCAAGAAAAAGCGCGTTAACAAAAGCAAGGACAGTATTGACGCCTATCAACCAGTTTGGCGCACGCCAAGGCCGCTCGATATGGGCTGAATCAATACGGTGCAACCAACCGGCATTGAGGTTCAAAAAATTAAACAAAATGTAGCCTACATTAGAAATGGCTAGAACGTAAAAATACCCGCCTACATCAGACGCCAGCGCCAACAGGAAAACGTTAAAGGCAAAGTCAGTCCACATTGCTTTGGAGGGAACGCCCTTCTCGTTGACCGCACTGAGGTATTTAGGCAGCCAGCCGTCTCTTGAACCCTGATAAAGTGTGCGCGACGAGCCGGCCATGGCTGTCATAATTGCCATGAACAGGGCCATAATCATCAAAATCACAAAAATTTGGGTAATGACAGCGCCGCCACCCACCATATTGCCCAAGGCTTCGGCAATACCTGTGCCATCAACAATGCCAGCGGCAAGCATGCCCTCTTGACCCAAAACGCCCTGAAATGAAAACGGAATGATGAAGAAGAAAACGCAGCACAAAAGGCCTGAATAGAAGATCGCACGGAACGTATCGGTCTTGGGATTTTTCAATTCGCGCGTATAGCAAACAGCGGTTTCAAAACCGTAGGTTGACCATGCCGCGATGTAGAGACCACCCAAAAATAACGTCCAACCGCCAACGTTCCAAGTGCCATCCACACCGGAATAAGCTGCTGTTGGCGGCAAAAGGTTGGTCACGTTCATAGTGTTGATTGCGCCGGTAAATATCGGCACGAGGCCAACAAGCAGCAGCGGAACCAGCACAATGATCGCCAGCCATTTTTGCGCGTTTGCAGTGCTTGCAATACCACGATGCTGGATCATCAAGATCAGCAGCATTAACGCCACGCCAATAACAAAAGTCGAATTAAAGTGTAGGGTACCAAGACCCGGAATAGTCAGAGCAAATGCCTCAAACACACGCAAAGCCGGAGTAAGCGCTGCCACACCATCTGCAGAGGCCACGGCCTTGATGGCATCAACCGGGGTTGTGCCTGCATTGGCTGCCATATAATCGATTACGCTTTGCGTTTGCGCCGTGTAATTGGCGGCGTTTGCTGTCACCCAATCCATGACCTGCTGGCTTGCCGCCAACGGAATTGGAAACAGGGCATTGAGAATATAACCAGCCGCAATGGCACAGCCGAGCGACAACACCGGTGACCAGGCGAACCAATTACACCAGACTGACAGGGGTGCGATAGTTTTGGAATAGCGAAGCCAAGCGGTTGCGCCATAGACACTTGTGCCGCCAGATTTGTTGCCAAACATTCCGGCCATTTCGGCATAGGTAAAGCTTTGTAAAAAGCCCATGATCATCGAAATGATCCACACCACGAAAGCCAGTTTTCCGGTCGTGCCGGCAATACCGCCGATCGAAAACAATACTAATGGTGGAACGCCTGCTGCGACCCAGAAGGCACCCTTCCAGTCCAGCGCGCGAACCATTTCGCCCGAGCTCTTATCAGTTGACATATTCTTCACCCCCCTATTGCGAGTGTAGAATGATGCGCGGCCATGATGGCTTTGCGCCATTAAGCACTCAAATTCTTTGACTAACCACGATCGCGCCCGATAATACCGGTTACCGATTTTGTTTCGCTGTCTGGCCTTGCCCTATCTGTATTTCCCTTTGGCGTGCCCGGCTTCCCACTTGCTGGCGGCGCAGTTCCTTAGCATTAACCAAACAGAGCACGGAATTTTGCACATTGCGAGAAGATTATTATTCCAGCGAAAATTTGTTTCCTGAATTTCTTGTTTGCCGCCGTTTGGCTGACGCATCAGTTTTTCAAATAGCTTTCCATCGAGTCTTCCAACGCATCTGTCCACGGCGTGTGGTGTACAGGGGCCATAGTTCCGGTGATCACTGATTTATAGGCATTGTCACGGAAGGTCATGATGCCTGCTTTTTTATGGTCCTTCCACGCAAAAAAGGCTTCGCAAGCACCATCCACATCAAACGCTGGATAGTCAGTTTCTGCAATCAGTTCTTTGACGTAATCGCCCTGATAATGGATTGCATCGTGCGCGTCTTTGCCGGCGTCCTCGGCAGCGATGCGATTCGTAACATCTTGCAGAAGTGCAGCATGATCGGCAGGAATAGCGATCCGCCCCATAATGGCATCGCGCACCCACCACGCCTGCGCGTCAAACATATTGAAGGTAAACCACTGGTCTTGCATGCCAATATAAAACAGCTGCGGATTATGGACATAGGCAACGCCCTTATAGAGATCGGTTGTCGCCAAGCGGTTTGCTGTTTTTAGTCTCAAATCATCCGGCAAAAATGGGAAATGGTGCCGGTAGCCGGTGCACAAAATGATGGCATCGACTTTTTTGCAGCTGCCATCTGCAAAGTAAGCGGTGGTTTCATCGACCCGCTCCAGCTTTGGCACTTCCTTCCAATTGTCCGGCCAATCATAGCCCATGGGCGCGTTCCGGTAGGCAACCGTAATCGACTTTGCACCATATTTCCAACATTGGCTGCCGACATCTTCAGCTGAATAGGAAGAGCCGAGCAAAAGTAAATCTTTGCCGGAAAACTCGCGCGCATCACGGAAATCATGCGCATGCAAAACGCGGCCATTAAATTTATTAAAGCCGGGATATTCCGGCATATTCGGCACGGAAAAATGGCCTGATGCAACGATGATATTGTCAAAGATTTCGTCATACATCGTGTCTTTTTTCAAATCATGCACGGTAACAGTAAAATTGCGCTCAGTTTCATTGAAGCGAACCATCCGGATGGTGCTGGAGAAACGAATCCAATCGCGAACGCCAGCCTTTTTCACGCGGCCCTCAATATAATCAAACAACACTGCGCGCGGAGGGTAGCTGGCAATTTGCTTGCCAAAATGTTCTTCAAACGAATAATCGGCGAATTCCAAGCCTTCTTTCGGCCCGTTTGACCACAAATAGCGATACATTGAGCCATGAACCGGTTCGCCATATTCATCCAAGCCTGTGCGCCATGAATAATTCCAAAGACCGCCCCAGTTGGACTGTTTTTCAAAGCAAACAATCTCCGGGATATCAGCCCCTTTGGCTTGCGCAGATTGAAATGCGCGCAGCTGCGCCAAGCCCGATGGCCCGGCACCGATAACAGCTACTTTCTTGTTCATAGACCCCTCCGAGTTCATTAATATATCGCAGTTTTGATAGCACAATGACTGCCTTGAGCCTAGAAGACGTGTTGCGTCTGTGTCAAATCTTCTTCCTGCAGGTAAACAATGAAAGCTGCTGCTGTGGAAGCGCTATTGGTAAAATTTAGCTCAATCTTAGAAATCCGTCGAAAGAACCAAGAATGAAACCAATCACTGAAAAAGACCGCATCATTGCCAATATCAAAGATGCTGCGTTTAAACCCTTTGTCTATCCCGATGGCGGCTCTTTGGGAGATAGTATCCTACAACTGGACGATAGTCGCGAATTGGGAGAAGGCTTCCATGTCTACCGGATGCCTGCGCGCATGACGACGCGCGGCCACCGCCATAACGGGCACGAACAGTTTCTAGTGCTTGAAGGTGAATTGCATGAAAGTGATGGCACCATTTTGCGAGCAGGGGATCTGGTATTTTACCGGGACGGCTCAGAACATAATTCTTACACGCCAAACGGCTGCTTGTTAGCTGTGCACATAGCGGGGCCGGAAATCGCGGTTAGCTGATACCCGCCAAATCCCCGGATCGCTCCGGGCACTTTGCTCAAATATCGATATCAAATATCCAGCGTGTTGTCGGTTTCCCATTTGGAAAAGTGCGACGTATAGCTGTCCCATTCTTTGTGCTTCAGTTTCAGATAGGCGGATGAAAATTCTTCGCCCATCATGGCTTTGAGCGTTTTATCCTTGTCATATTCACGCAAAGCATCGAGCAGGTTTAACGGCAGTTTCGGCGCGTTTTTGACGGTATAACCGTGTTGGTACATATCAATATCATGGCGTTTGCCGGGGTCAGCTTTTGTGCGCACCCCGTCGAGGCCGGCTGCAATGATCACAGCTTGCAATAAATAGGGGTTTGCTGCGCCATCGGGCAAGCGCAACTCGAACCGCCCCGGCCCCGGCACACGCACCATATGCGTGCGGTTGTTGCCGGTCCACGTTACGGAATTTGGTGCCCATGTTGCGCCAGATGAGGTGCGCGGCGCATTAATTCGCTTATAGCTGTTGACAGTGGGGTTGCAAATTGCGGCCAATGCGCTGGCATGTTTCATAATGCCACCGAGGAAATTACGTCCCTGATCTGACAGATGAAGGTCTTTGGTTTTATCAGCAAACGCGTTGGTTTTGCCATCCATTGACCAGACTGAAATATGGGCATGGCAACCTGAACCGGTCAGGCCTTTGAATGGCTTGGGCATAAAACTGGCACGGAAGCCATGTTTTTCGGCCACTGATTTCATCATGAATTTGAAGAAACTATGCTTGTCCGCAGTTTGCAGTGCGTCGTCATATTTCCAGTTCATTTCGAACTGGCCAATCGCATCTTCATGGTCATTCTGGTAAGCTTCCCAGCCGAGTTCCAGCATATAGTCGCATGCTTCGGCGATGACATCGTAGCGGCGCATCACAGCCTGTTGGTCGTAGCAGGGCTTTTCAGCGGTATCGTACGGGTCAGAAATCTGGCTGCCATCGGGCGACAGGATAAAAAATTCTGGCTCAACCCCGGTTTTGACACGCAGACCTTCTGAGGCAGCCTCTAAAACCAATCGCTCAAGCACATTGCGCGGCGCCTGATTAACCAGTTTTCCTTCCATCGTGGCACGCGCCGCAACCCAAGCCACATCTTTTTTCCACGGCAACTGAATGGCTGAATCAGCATCAGGCACCGCCATTAAATCAGGGTGGGCAGGGGTCAGATCAAGCCAGGTTGCAAACCCTGCAAACCCGGCGCCTTCTTCCGCCATGTCATTGATGGCCTGCGTTGGTACTAATTTTGCACGCTGACCACCAAACAGGTCAGTGTACGAAATCATAAAATATTTAACGCCTTTTTCCTTGGCCCAAAGGGCGAGGTCTTTGGTCATAGCAGTCCCCGTTGCAGTTATCTGATGGGTTCGCAGACCACCTCGCTGCGAACAGAATTGGCGATGAAGCAATCTAAATGGGCGGCATGGTGTAATTCGTCTTGCTCGGCATGGCTTGGTTGAGCGTTAGCCCAAACAATGCACGGGCGAAGTGTGACTTTGCTTACCCAAAGGCGGCCTTCAGATGATTGGGTCATTACGCCAACCGCTGTGTCCTCGTAAGCATTGATGACGTGTTTGGCGCGGGCTGCCAAATATAAAAATGTCAGCATATGGCACGATGAAAGGGACGCAATGAATGCTTCTTCCGGATCAACACCTGCGGGATCAGAAAAGCGCGGCACAACATGCGGTGAAGATGAAGCACGAAATGAAACACCTCCATCAAACGACCATTGATGCCCGCGCGAATAACGGTTGTCAGCAAACGGCTCATCCTCGCCGCGCTGCCAGTGGATCGTTGCGGTATATTCTGCCATTAGAACGAGCCCTTTCCCGGAATCCAATTGGTGCCGGCAATTGGAACACCCGCCATTGCCGCGGCCTCAATCGTGAGCGCACAAAGGTCTTCCGGTTCCAGATTGTGTAAATGGTTTTTGCCGCAAGCGCGCGCGATGGTTTGCGCTTCAAGTGTCATCACTTTGAGATAATTCTTCAAGCGACGCCCGCCCAGAACCGGATCGAACCGGCTGGAAAGCTCAGGGTCTTGCGTGTTGATGCCAGCCGGATCGCGGCCTTCGTGCCAATCATCATAGGCATCAGCCGTGGTGCCAAGCGCTTGATAATCAGCTTCCCATCTCGGGTCATTATCACCAAGCGCAATTAATGCCGCTGTTCCGATCGACACCGCATCTGCGCCTAATGCCATCGCTTTTGCAACATCGGCGCCAGACCGGATACCGCCAGATACGATCAACTGCACTTTGCGGTGCATGCCAAGGTCTTGCAGAGCTTTAACCGCCTGTGGGATACACGCCAAAATTGGCATACCAACGTGCTCAATGAACACATCCTGCGTTGCCGCAGTGCCACCCTGCATACCATCCAGCACCACCACATCCGCACCTGCTTTTACTGCAAGCGCTGTGTCATAATAGGGCCGTGCACCGCCGATTTTAACGTAAATCGGCTTTTCCCAATCAGTGATTTCGCGCAATTCCATGATCTTGATTTCCAGATCATCAGGCCCGGTCCAATCCGGGTGGCGGCAGGCAGAACGCTGGTCAATGCCTTTGGGCAAGTTGCGCATAGCGGCAACCCGGTCCGAAATTTTCTGGCCAAGCAGCATGCCGCCACCACCAGGCTTTGCGCCTTGGCCAACCACAATTTCGATTGCATCGGCGCGGCGCAAATCATCTGGATTCATGCCGTAGCGGCTGGGCAAATATTGATAGACTAAGGTTTTAGAGTGGCCGCGTTCTTCCTCGGTCATTCCGCCATCGCCGGTTGTAGTGGATGTCCCCGACAGGGTTGCGCCACGCCCGAGCGCCTCTTTGGCCGGGCCGGACAGCGCGCCAAAACTCATGCCCGCAATTGTGATGGGAATATCCAGATGGATCGGATTTTTGGCGTGCCGTGTACCAAGCCAAACGTCGGTGGCGCATTTCTCGCGATAACCTTCCAGCGGATAGCGGCTGATCGAAGCGCCTAGAAACAATAGATCATCAAAATGCGGTAGTTTGCGTTTTGCGCCGCCACCGCGAATATCATAAATACCGGTTGCAGCAGCACGGCGGATTTCAGCGTTGATCGCCGGTGTGAAAGTGGCTGAATAGCGGGGAGGTGTGCGGGGAAAATCACTCATAGTGTGCCTCAGTAGTCAGACGCGTTGTCGATATTGAAAGTATAAAGTTTGCGGGCAGAACCATAACGGCGAAACTGTTCGGGTTTGGCTTTTGTGTCAGCCTCGCCGCGAACCAGCAAATCCTCAAGCATAGCGATGTGTTCAGGGCGCATTTCTTTTTCGATGCAATCTGCGCCAAGAGATTTCACAGAACCCCGTACAAACAGCCGCGCCTCGTAAAGGCTGTCGCCCAAAGCTTCACCGGCATTGCCAAGCACAACCATATTGCCCGATTGCGCCATAAAGCACGACATGTGGCCAATATTGCCGTGCACCACAATATTGATGCCCTTCATTGAAATGCCGCAGCGGCTGCTTGCATTGCCTTTGATCACCAGCAAACCGCCATTGCCTGTTGCACCTGCATATTGGCTGGCATCGCCATCAATTATCACAACGCCCGACATCATGTTTTCAGCGACCCCCGGGCCGGCACTTCCTTTAACGCGGATGGTTGCCTGCTTGTTCATTCCGGCGCAATAATAACCAGTTGAGCCGCGCACTATGATTTCCACCGGCGCATCAACGCCTGCCGCAATAGCATGTGCCCCCTTCGGATTGATCACTTCCCAAGCCGTCATGTTGGTTTGGCCACGCAGCGCGTGAAGTGCGGAATTCAGCGCGCGAAGGCCCTGTTCGCCAAGGTCAAAAGTCTGCATCGCTCAACGTTCCCAGAAATAAACAGTTGCGGGCTCGGGTTCCCAAACGCGGGCATTTTCGATGCCTGGCAAGTTAACTAAGGCGCGGTATTCCGATCCGAAAGCCACATACTCATCGGTTTCTGCCATTACAGCGGGCTTGCAGGCGATCGGGTCACGCACCACGCCAAACCCATTTTTTGTGCCCACAACGAAAGTAAAAAAGCCGTCTAAATCGGTCAGCGTAGCTTCCATTGCATCGCCAAGATTGCCGCCGTCTTTCAATTTATGGCTGATAAAGGCTGCGGCCACTTCGGTGTCGTTTTCGGTTTCAAAAGTCATGCCCTGTCGCTTCAACTCGCGCCGCACGCCGTTATGGTTGGATAGCGAACCGTTATGAACGAGGCACTGGTCTGATCCCGTGGAAAACGGATGCGCACCCATAGTGGTAACTGCGCTTTCAGTGGCCATCCTAGTGTGACCAATACCATGAGTGCCACTCATTTTTGCAACATCAAACCTTCGCGAAACATCGCGCGGTAGGCCAACTTCTTTAAAAATCTCGATGGATTCGCCTGCACTCATTATTTTAACCAATGGCCGCAATTGCCCAAGCGCAGCACGGGCAGCATCCATTTGGCCATGCGGCACATCCAATACTGCATGAGTGCTTTTGATCAGGATTGTGACAGGAGCGCTGATTGCAGTTGTCAAATCTTTATCCAAGGCTTTGAAATCGGCTTCGGGCTGCGCTGATTGCACAGTGATTTTTGCGCGGCCTTCACCTGCGCCTGAATAGATCGCAATACCTGCCGAATCAGGCCCGCGATCTGACATGGTTATCAACATATCGCTAAGCATCGCGCCTAATCGTGGCTCCAGCTTGGGGTCTTTCAAGAAAAGTCCGACGATGCCACACATGGTTTGGCTCCCAAAAATTGCTTCCTGATTGCTAGCACTGAAGAAACCAAGCTTCAACTCATAAGAAACAAATTTCACCTAGCAGATATTTATCTGCCTTAATTTGAGGCAACTGCCTTGACAGTTGGCAGAAATAGGGTCTTGTTCCGTTATATTGAGTGTTTGTTAGGGGATTGGCGACACGGCCTCGTCGTAAAAAATAACTGAAACGGGCCGCCGGGGAGGGCAGGGAATGGCTGATCTTAGTCAAAGGATCGAGGCCATGCACGGACGGGATGTGCAGGTTGCTTGGGCGTTTGTAGTTGGTCTCTGGGTGTCGATCATTTTCGTGGCTTACGCCACTTGGGACCTTGCGCCGGACGGGATGGCCCGAAATCTGCTGCTGATTGCCGGCGCAGTTATTTTGGTTTTTAACACCGCCGCCATTCTTGCCATGCTCAAACATTACCGTGACGACCGTGATTTCATTTATGGGCTCGACATCAAGTTTCTTGATGAAGCCCGTTTGCGGGGGAACTGAGCATGGCGCATTATGTACCACCCAAACAAAGTAAAATTGGCCAGCTGATTGATGTCATTGTTCTCGTGGTGCTCACCGTTGGAGCATTGTTTGTGCCGCTTAGGCTTGGCATGTCCGGTGCGGTCAAAATAGTTGAAACGCCCGTTGAAAACCCAACCTGGGCAACGCTGGGCCAAAACGCCGTGCAGGCCGCGCAATATGAAGCCCTCGGTTACACGCCTGCCTCAGCCCATGACCTTATTCTCTCCCGTTTTGACTATAGTTTCACTGCCGGTGGGCTGATCGCAATCATTGTTGTGATTGTGCTTTACTATGTCTTGATCCTTCGTTTCTCAGATAAAGAGTATCGTGAAGTAATCGCTGAAAAATTTGACCGTAAATAGGGGGCATCAATGGAAATTTGGAACTTAGCTGAATACGCCGCTTGGGTACTTTCCGCCGTTTTCGGTCTTTATATGGTCGTCGACTGGCTCAAAACAGATTCATCCTATTCTGAAGATGTCCTGACTTCATCCCGCGAAGGCGAGCTGGAAGCCATGACCGAAGAACACAGGTATTAAGGGCATCATGGCAAACATCGATATCACATCAAAAACTATAGATGGTATGGGGCCGCATGGAACCAAAGTGGGTCTATTGCGTGTGCTTGGTCCAGCCCATGTTTGGGCATTGGGCGTGGGCATTGTGCTTGTTGGTGAATATATGGGTTGGAACTTTGCAGTTGGCAAAGGCGGGGCCTATGCAGCGCTGATCGCATGCTGGTTTGCCGGCATTCTTTATACGTGTGTCGCGATGATCGACAGCGAGGTGACCTCAACAGTTGCCGCTGCAGGCGGGCAATATACACAAGCCAAACACATCGTCGGCCCGCTGATGGCTTTCAATGTCGGGCTCTATCTGGTTTTTGCCTACACCATGCTGGAAGCCGCCAACGCTATCACCGCTGGCTATCTGTTTTCGGTTGTGGCCACGATGTCAGGTTATAGCGGCACGCTTGACCAGCGTCCGTTCATCATTCTCGTTATCATGTTTCTTGCATGGCTTAACTACCGCGGTGTCTTGGCGACGCTGACGTTTAATCTGGTCATAACGGCCATCGCTTTTGTCGCCATTTTAGTATTGTTTGTGGCAACTTCCGGCATTGTTGGCGACGGTATTATGCAGCATGCGGCTTTGTTTGAAGGCCATGCGCTGCCCTATGGATGGATCGGCGTTCTTGCTGCCATGCACTTTGGACTTTGGTACTATCTTGGCATTGAGGGCACCACACAGGCCGCTGAAGAAGTACGTTCACCGGCGCGGGCACTGCCATTTGGCACATTGGCCGGCATAATGACATTGCTGATTGCTGCCACGCTGACCTGGTATATTTGTGCGGGTGTGTTGCCATGGGAGTTTTTGGGCGATGGCGTTAACGGTTCTGTTGCGCCCTTGTTTGATACTGCGCGATTGTCAGGTTCAACAGGGTTGATCTGGCTGCTCGGGTTCGGAACACTTTTTGCCACGCTGGCGTCAGCAAATGGCTGTATCAATGATGCAAGCCGGGCTTGGTTTTCTATGGGGCGTGATAAATATTTGCCGGGCTGGTTTGGCGCAGTGCACCCAAAATACCGCACACCGTACCGGTCGATTGTTTTTCTAGTGCCTATCGCTTTGATCTTTGCATTGGGCGCGCCGCTTGATCAGGTGATCACATTCTCTATCCTGTCCGGCTTGCTCGGATACACCTTCATGCCGCTGAACATCATAATGTTTCGCAAAAAATGGCCGCTTGATTCCATAAAGCGCGGCTACGAACATCCGTTCCATCCGTTGCCGGCCATTGTGCTTTTGTCGCTATGTGCTGTTACATTTTTTGCTGTGTTTCTGGGCTATGGCACGCAATTGGTCGCTATGATCGGGTTTTACATTGTAGTGTCGCTTTGGTTCCATTTCTGGCGCTACCGCTTTGTTAATCGCGGCGCGCAGTTCACAATGCCTTGGCCAAAACCACGCGGATATTGATTTGAACTTGAGCCAACAGGCCCGCCTTCCAATTTGGGCGGGTCATTTTTCAACAGGGGTGACTTATGCCAATTCGCTATGCCCTTGTTGCGGCATTTGCCGTTTTGGTTTTGTGGTTGCTGCGGTCGGTGCTGGACGCGGGGCATAAACGCAAGCTTGCACATGCAAACTATTTTGATGACGTTGCGCCTTTGTTTGATCGGGTGGTAAAACGACAGGAGCCTTCGGGTTATCCGCGGATGACCGGGCATATGGGGTCCCATGCCTTTGATTTGCAGGCAGTAGCTGACAGCTTGACGTTTCGAAAATTGCCAGCGCTTTGGGTGATGGTGTCTTTGCCTGAAGCTTTGCCGGTTGAGGCCACACTCGACATTATGGCACGGCCCGGCGGGCATGAGCCGTTTTCACATTTTGCAAACCTACCACATTCACTGCCTTGCCCGCCATTCTTGCCAGACGGAATTGCCATTCGCAGCAATAATGCAGCCCGCGTTTTACCAATGGTTCTACTTTCGCAATATGCACAAATTTTTGATGCGCCGCAGCTCAAAGAACTTTTGATTTCCCCCAAAGGACTTCGAATTGTGTTTCTGGCAGAAGAGGCTGAACGCGGCCGTTTTTTAATTTTCCGCGACTCGGAAATGGGGCTTTCCCCTTTACCAAAGGATTTCCTTGCTCCGCTGTTGCAAAGCCTATTGGCCTTGCAACAAGATGTTATTGAGACGGCAAGGAAAGCGAATGCATAAAGTGCCGCTTAACCCGTATCTTGTGCTGCTGGTCGCCATTATTCTGCCGGGGGTAGGGCAAGTGCTTAACCGACAGCCATTGCGCGGGCTGATCTTTGTATTTTTTATTGTTTTGCTAGGCGGCTTTACGCTCAAAACCGCATCGCCGGATGTCTCTATCGTTGGCAAGTTTGCCGGCGGGCTGTTCGTTTGGGCAATGGCGATATTTGATGCCTATAAAACCGCGCGCCTTCGCACCGCCGTCGCACAGCAAGCATCAAATCAACCTTGAGGGTAGGAAATTACCGATAAATATCGTGCGGGTAGTTTGACCAAGGTTTCCGGGCCGTGCGGCGCATCGGCATCAAAAAACAGGCTGTCACCGGGCTTTAGCGAATAAACTTGATCGCCATGGCGGTAATCCACTTCGCCCTCAAACATATAGAGCAGTTCAAGCCCTTCATGCTGAAACGCCGGAAAGGTATCGCTCTCGGTCGTCAATGTGATGATATAAGGCTCGACGACAACTCCAGACGCGTTTGAACCGATATGACCCAGCAAATTATATTGATGACCCGCACGTGTTCCGCGACGCTCGATTTCAACATGTTCGCCAGCCTTAACGTGCTGTGCTTCACGGCGCTCTTCATGGCTTTTGAAAAATGCGGTTACCGGCACGGAAAACGCATGGCTTAGCACCTGCAGAGTGGTCAGCGACGGAGAAGTATTACCGTTTTCAATTTTCGACAGCATCCCGATTGAAAGTCCGGTTACATTGGCCAAATCAGCAACAGTCATGCCTTGCTGACGGCGAAAATTGCGCACTTCACGGCCAATTGCGGCTTCAAGATTGCGCTCTGAAATATCGCGCACGCGGTGCGGATCTTGATCAAAGGCCGGTTTGCCTCGTGGCAGGCCTTGCAATTCGTCGCTCTTGGCCATGTGCTTTCCGTATTGAAAATCGTGGAAAAATTTCACTACAGGGAAACAAAGCATGCTGCAAGCGGCAGCTTCAAATCAATGATTTTGCCGTTATTTCAAGCGCATGCAGTAAACTGGCAGCAGACGAGCGCGGGCCGTAAAGTGTGATCGCATTTATGTTATGCCGTATGAGATAGCAGCCAAGATGTTCGATCACGGTGCGGCTGGCGTAACCATCCGGTAGAGCAGCCAGATCAAGATTGCACAACCGTGCAAACAGCTCTGCAAGAGCCTCGCCTGTTATATCAAGGCGCAACCATGCATCGGTTTGTTCGGTGATCGAAGCGGTATCGCCAAAGATTGGTTTTAGCTTTGCAACAATATCTTCGTGCGTGACAAAAGGTGCCTCAACAAACCACATTTCAGGCGCAACCCAAAAACATCCATAAGGCGCGCCAATCACGGATTGCGCAGGCCCAACCAAGGGAATTTTGGCTTTTTTTGCTGCTGTTTCAAATGCTTTTTCCTGCCCATGCCGCGTCGCAATTGATGCCAAAGCAACGTCGAAACGCTCGCTGATCCGCGTTGAGCCAATCTCTACAATTGTGGGCTTTGCGCTGCCAAATGCCGTCAACTGATGCAAGATTTTATCCACGAAGACGCGCTCCTTCAGGATCAACAAAATGCGGACTGACGATTTCAATTTCAGTATCCGTTTTAGTCAGGAAATTGACAGCGCGCATGCGCCGTCCGATTTTTTGGTCACCGCCTTTCAAATAGCCCAATGCAATGTCCGAGCCGATATGCGGAGAATAGACCTTTGAAGTGAGCCAGCCGCCATCGCTGCTGAGGGCCACCGGCGCGCCGATTTCCATGAAATGGCTGCCCGCCGAAATACCAGCCTTTGGATCAACTGGTTTTACGCCAACCAGCCGGTAACCTTCGGGCTGGTTCATGCCGTCACGCTGGCTCATGGCCATGCCGATGGAATCTTTCTTTTTAGAAACCATTTTGCCAAGGCCCATATTGAGCGCCGAAGATTGCCCGTTAAGCTCATTGCCTGCGACATGGCCCTTTTCGATCCGCATCACGCCAAGCGCTTCTGTGCCGTATACGACAGCGTTAAATTCCTGTCCGGCATCGACAAGCAACCGGATTAAGCCGTCGCCATACCGCGTCGGTACTGCGATTTCGTACGCCAATTCTCCTGAAAAGCTGATCCTGAACAACCGCGCGCGCAGGCCGCCAACCGTAATATTACCGGCTCCCATATAAGGGAATGCAGCGTCTGAAATATCCTGATCAACAATTTTTTGCAGCAATTTGCGCGCATTCGGCCCGGCCACCGAATATTGCGCCCAAGCCTCCGTTGTTGAAATC